>JACVJG010000001.1 GCA_015711875.1 Candidatus Solincola jinzensis
CTGGGGGTTCAGGACGCAGAGCCAGGTGTCGAACCCCTCCCGCGTGCACCCCTCTGCGAAATACCATGTGCGCGAGGGCTCGGTGACGCCCGCGGCGTCGTGGCCGCCCGACCAGGGAGAATACCCTTCCGCGGCCGCCCCACCACACCGGAACGTCGTTCCCGCCGCCACGAGGACGGTCAGCAAAAGGAAAAGCGAGACCCTGCGCATCATCGGGCTATTCTTCTTCATCGCGGGCCGGTGTTCCTTTTGGCGCGCTCCGCATCCAGGCGGCCTCGATGCGGCATTAACGAAGCGGCGGCGCTGGTCGATTAGTCATAAGAACACCGATAATATGGGAAATGAAGGCACCGCGCCGACCTCCGCCGCCCGGAGGACGCGCGAGCGGGAGAGCGAAGCCCATGCAACTTGAGCGCAGGCTTGTCTGGCTGCTTACGGTGGCGGCCGCCGTGGCCGTTCCCGCACTTGCCGTTATCATCCACCTTCCCCACGGGGTGGAGATGGACCACTCCGTGCTTTACCTCTGTCTCGTGGCCGTGGCGGTGCTGGTTACCGCCCAGAACCTGGTCTTTCTTTACCCCAGCAGGCATGGAAAGCTGTTTCCTCGCCTTCCCAACCTCTTTATCGGGTTGCTCGTTTATGACTTCGTAGCCTGTGTGGCCGTCTATTTCAGCGGCGGCCTGGAAAGCCCTCTTTATCCCGCCGTGCTCATCGGCCCCATAGCCGCGGGCATATCCTTCGAGCTGCCGGCGGCGGCGGCGAGCACCTCGATCCTGGGCGTGATGTACGCCGTGGTAGCCCTATCCCGATCCGACATGCGAGCCACCCTTATCCAACCACTGGCGTTCAACCTCTTTTTTCTCGCCCTGGCGTGCCTGATGTCGAACCGCCTGGCCCTGGAGCTGCGGCGTCAAGAGCAATCACGGGACGAGGTGGCAAGCCTGGGCGAATTCATCCGGCGCCTGGAGAAGGCCAAATCCGAGTTCGTCTCCATGGTCTCGCATGAGCTGCGCACTCCACTCACCTCTATCCGTGGCTTCAGCGAGATCCTGGAGAGCAAGGACCTGGAGCCGGAGAAAAAGCAGGAGTTCTACCGCATAATCCTCAACGAGTCCGAGCGCCTCTCTCGCCTTATCAACAACCTCCTCAACCTCTCCCGGATCGAGGCGGGTATAGAGCTGAACCGCGAGATGACCGATCTCGCCGCGCTGGTAGGCGAGGATATGGAGCTTCTCCAGTCCCAGACCGATATCCACGAGTTCAAGTACTTGGGCTCACAGCAACTACCCATGGTTTACTGCGACCAGGACCGCATGCACCAGGTGATAAAAAACCTTCTCTCCAACGCCGTTAAATATTCTCCCCAGGGCGGGCCCATAGAGGTGGAAACAGGGGTGGAGGGCAAATACGTGACCATCTCGATCACCGACCACGGCATCGGGATCCCGCAGGAAGACCTGCCCCATATATTCGAGCGCTTCCGCCGCGCCGAGAACCAGGGCCTTTCGGGTATCACGGGCACGGGCCTGGGGTTGGCCATCGTCAAGCACCTGGTGGAGCTGCACGGCGGGAAGGTGACCGTGAGGAGCGAGCCCGGGCGGGGAAGCACTTTCACCGTTTACGTTCCCATAAGGGGGTTGTGATGCGGGTCAACGCGAGCAGGGCCGATCCCCTTCATGCTCTCGGCGGCCTTTCCCGCGGCGAGAAGAGAGGCCAGGGAGGTGGTTGAGGCTGTACCGCCATAACCTCCTTCGCATGCTCGGCAGCCTGTGGTGGGCCTCTATCGTGATAATGTCCGCCCTGCTGGTCCTGCCCCATGCCGTGGCCACTCGCTACGACATGGCTCTGCTGGCGCTTTTCGCCATGCTCGTCCTCAGCCTCTCCGCCTCGCTCCTGCCTTATCGCGAGACGCCCCCGGTGCGCGTTTTCGGCCTGCTGGTGGGTTTTTTCAGCCTTGCCCTGTCGTTGCTGACATGCGTGGTCATCCATTACAGCGGCGCGGCCCACAGCCCCTTTTTCCCCTTCCTCCTGCTGCTGACCTCCTACAGTTCGGGGCTCTTCCCCTCTCCCGCATCCGCCGCCCTGCTCACGGGCTTATCGCTGTCCGCGTACCTGGTCACCGTCCTCTTTCTCGCCTCTCCGCAGGCCTCCGACGCGCAGCTGATAAGCGCGCAAGCCTTCTTCCTCGTGCTGGCTTCTTTTCTCATCAATCGCATGGGCGCGGAGAGCAGGAAGCAGGCCATGGAGAGGGAGCGGGCCATGGAGGAGTTGCGCGCTCTTTCCCAGATGGACAGGGCGGCCTCATCTTTCGTCTCCGCGGTGAGCTTCGAGATGCGCACTCCCCTCACCTCCATTCTAGGGTTCAGCGAGATGCTGGTCGCTCGGGAGATGGAGCCGGAAAAGGAGCGCGAATACGTCGGGATAATCGCCAGGGAAGCGCAGAACCTTTCAAGACTGGTCGAGGACCTGCTGGACATCTCGCGCCTGGAGTCAGGAAAGCTGCAGCTCCAAAAAGAGGTGGTGGGTCTGCAGCGCCTCCTGGAGACCAGCATGTCCCTGCTTGATTCCTCCCGAGAGCCCATAAGCGTCAGGGCCAGCATACCGGGCGACCTCTCACCGGTTATGGTGGATGTCCAGCGCATGAAGAGGGTTTTTGACTCCCTTTTCGGCTACATAAAGAGAAAGTCCGGTCCCGGTTCGGAGGTGAGGATATCGGCCAAGAGCGAGGGTGGCGAGGTGGTGCTCACAGTGAACATCAGGAAAAGCGAAACCGGCGGTCGGCAGCATGACGGCACAAGGATCTTCCCACCCCTGGGAGGCGTGGAGGAGGGCGATCTTGATCTCGCCATCGCCCGCAGGATAGTACAGGCACACCAGGGCAGCCTTAGTCTTATACCCACTTCCGGTGCCTGGTTCACCATCGTCCTGCGCCTTCCCGAACTGAGCATGGACGATTTCCTCGTCGCTCCATCCCCCGTTACCGCCGCTCTCGAGAAGGGAGCAGTGGAAGGGCCAGAACCATGATATGAGGACGGTCTGGTATCCTTAACGCATGGAAACGACGGGATGCGCAATTGGCGTGGATATGGTGGAAGGTCGCTGCCGCATCTGCGGCGACAGCACCGAGATCCTGCGTCTTACCGAGTTCAACCTCAAGCTGTGCAGGCATTGCTTCGCGAGGTTTTTCGAGCGCCGCGTGCGCCGCGCGCTGGAAAAACATGCCATGGTAGGAGAGGGGGACCGCCTGGTCCTCGCGGTTTCGGGAGGAAAAGACTCCACCGCCCTTCTCTTCGCCCTTAAACGGCTGGGCATGGTCATGGGCTTCGATCTCCAGGCCCTGCATCTACATCTCAACATGGGGGAATATTCGGACCTCAACCTGGAGGGGGTGAGAAAACAGACGGAGCTCGCCGGAGTCCCACTCGAGGTGGTGCGCATCAGCGACCTGGGGCTGCGGGTGCAGCGCGTCAAAGGCTGGAACGCCTGCGCGGTTTGCGGGGCCATCAAGCGTTCTCTTTTCAACCGCGAGGCCAGGCGCCTGGGCGCCAGCGTAGTAGCCACCGCGCACACCCTCGAGGACATACTGCTCTTCACCTTTAAAAACCTGCTCTCGCGCAAGTATCATGTCCCCCAGCCCGTTCTTCCTCCTTCAAGCGGCCTGGCGCGCAAGATCAAGCCCCTCTTCTACATGCCGGAGCGGCTCAACCTGGCATACTGCTGCCTGCGTGGCATCCCCGTATTCGAGGAGAAATGCCCGCAGTGGACCCCCCGCGGCCATTCCCTCAAAGAGGTGTTCGAGCATATGGAAGAGGTGATGCCCTCCGGCAAACTGCAGTTGCTGCTCTCCTTTATGGATGCCTTTCCCATGCCGGGGAACGAAACCGAGAGCCCACGCAGGCCTTGCGCTCGTTGCGGCGAGCCCACCGCCCAGGAGCTATGCGCCCTCTGCCAGCTCGCCGACTGGTTCGCCTCCCGCTCTCCGCAAGGCGAGGAAAGGCCTCGCGGTCTGAGCTCCGGCCCTTAACGCGCATGGCCTTCTGTCGCCCTCTCTTCGATGACCCCGGGGCCTTCTTGCTCTCCGTGGACCGCGATGAGCGCTCCAGGTTATCGCGCCGATTTGCGGCTAAGCGACGGAAACCATGGCGTGATTAAAGCATTCCGCGCCATGGTCTCCACTCCCGGAAAAGCCCTGGTGCGGAACAGCGTGCCGCGACTTATCCATGACCTTTTCCGCGCACATGAGGCCTGCAGGAATAACGCGTTGCGGTCGATAAAACCTAATGAACGCATAGGTCGACGATGTGGCTCGCGGTGTCGCGCCTGAGCCCACGTATAAGGGAAAGGAGAACCGTGATGGCTTACTGCCAGAAATGCGGCAGGGAGATATCGGAAGGCGCCGCGTTCTGTCCCGCATGCGGCTCGCCGGTAGGCGCGGAGACGTCGACGCCTTCGCCGCCGCCCGGCGCCACCCCGGCCGCTCCCACGCCACCGGCGCCGCCGGGCGCATCATCTCCATACGCGCCATATGCGATGGGAGCGCCGCCGGCCCATGTCCCCGGAGTCGTGCCTCCCCCACCCTCTAGGAGAAAAATGGGTTCGGGCTGGAAAGCGGCGTTGATCATAGGGGTTTCCATCATCATCATTCTGGTGGTGGGAGCGGTTCTTATCGGCGTTTTTGTCTTCACGGCGGTTAAGGCCCCGGTGGACGTCACCAACCGCTACATCGAGGCGGTGAACGATGGTGACGCCGGCGCCGCCTGGGAACTGCTGCATCCCGCCTCGCGCTTCAAGCGTGACTACACCTTGAGCACCTTCGAATCACAGGTCATCGAGCCCACCACCAGGCTCAAGAGCTGGAACGCCAATGAGGTGGAGGTAAAGGACAACCGCGCCATGGTCAGGGTGGACATGGAGGACGTGGAGGGCTCGGACTTCAGGGTGGCGTTCGAGCTGAGAAAGGTCAGGGACGACTGGAATATATTCGATTATAACCTGGACTGAAGCGGCGACCGTCGTTGTTTAAACGGTCTCTTACGGGAAGACGGTCTGGCTTTGATCTTCTTTCACGCTCAGTAGGGACTTGCAGCCTTTGAACCCAGCGCCCGGCGCGCCGGGATCGCTTCGGCCGTTCTGGTTTCACGATAGCGCTGGGGATGGCGGGCCTCTTTGCGCGGGACTTCGCCCCGGACCACGGGAGGCCGGAAGGCTCGATCATGCCTCCAGAAAAGAGAGGACCTTCTCCACCAACGCCTCTATGCCGGCGCTTTTGGGGACGAACTCGCTAGCTCCCATCTTTTTCAACTGCTCTATACTCTGCCTGCGCGTGAGGACGGAGTTGACGATGATCGGCGTGTTCATGGTCGCTTTGTCCTGACGCAGTTTTTTAAGCACCCACATCCCGCTGCGCCGCGGCATGTGGATGTCGAGGATGATGAGGTCTGGCTCCAGCCGGCGCGCGATATCCACGGCGTTGCCGGCATCGAGACAGACATGGGCCCTGAGCCCTTTGTTGTTGAGAAATATCTCCGCCAGCCGCGCTATGGAACGATCGTCCTCGATGACCAGAACCGTTTTCTCGCCCATCCATATGAGTATATCCACGCGCCGCTATCGCGGTCAAAAAAAGCGGGTCCTTGGGGATCGCCTTTTCCCTGCCCGGTGGTTCGATAAGCATGAACGGGTTGCCTCTCAATCCGTTTCAACCCCAAGCGCCTGCCAAGACCTCACGGCATCGCGGATGCGACGAGCACGAACACCAATCACCCTGTTTTACCTCCTTGGCTCCATCGTTTACGCTCACGTGGCCAGGGATAATGCCCGCGCTGTGCGATCATGGGCTGGAAGGCCCCCTTGCTCTTTGTCAGACATGGCACGATCCCAACAATGATCTTTCTCGATCGTTTCCCGCCCCGCCAATAGATAGCCGGCCCCGCGTTGCCTCCAGCCTCGCGGCTTTATGCTAGACGTCGCGCAAGAGGGAGGGTGACTCCGCGAACATCCCTGGTCGGCCCTGTAAAATCCCGCAGTATAGGCATGCGGCATGACTCTGGCGATAGGCATAAGTCCGCCTTGGAAGAGCCACGTGTTGGTCATGATTTGGTACGGTCTCCGTTTCGTGAATTTCGCCTTCCCGCGTCATATCAAAGCCAGGGATAGATAAGGCTGACAGTCTATATAAAGTAAAGAGGTTTGCGGGAGAGGAACGGTCATCCGATGCGTGAGCGCGCTTGCGGGTGTCAGCCAGTGATGGATGCAGCAAGGCCCCCCGCCCCTTAGCCTCCCGGTCCTCCGATCGTTTTAGCCGAGCATTCCCGGGGAGCATTGCGGAAGGCCTCAGCTGCCTTCTCTCTATACGGTGACGGTGACGCTACTACTTCTTCGCCGGCTTCTTGGCCGCCGTCTTCTTGGCCGCGGTCTTCTTGGCGGCCGGCTTCTTGGCGGCCGTTTTCTTCGCCGCCGGCTTCTTGGCCGCCGGCTTCTTGGCGGCAGCCTTCTTCGCCGGCTTCTTGGCCGCCGTCTTCTTGGCTGCGGGCTTCTTGGCGGCAGCCTTCTTCGCCGGCTTCTTGGCGGGTTTCGTAGCCATCTTTTCACTCCTTTCCTAGAATTTCTTTTTTAGTCTTCTCCTTCAGTCCTTTTTTTCCTTCCGGGTAATGAAAGAAAAGCTGCCTGCTTTTTAACCCGTTCACAGACACGTGCACGGCAGAGAAAAGTCATGGTTATTATGGCAATATAAGGTAACTAGTGATGCTATGCCCCGGCTAGACCGTCAATGCCGCCGGAAAGCAAAAGGGTTTCCTCCCCCGCGCGTTCATCACAGACGGCAGGCCTCAGAAAATATACCATATAATACCATACAAATGATGTGTGCCAGGCTCTTGTCCTTGCGTCATCAGTCCTCGAGCGGCTCCTCGTAATCACTGGCTGAAAGCGCTTCCTCCTGCAGATATTCCGCGATCATGCCCTCGAGTTCCGCGCGGCCGAAGTCCGGCCATAGCACAGGGGTGATCATGATACGGGAACGTGCCAGTCTCCAGAGCATGAAATTGGACACGCGCATCTCGCCCGCCGTCCTGATAAGGAGATCGATATCCGACAGGTCAGAGGCATAAAGGCGGCTGGCAACCTGGGCCCCGTCTATCTCCGCAGGAGAGATCCTTCCCGCCTGGGCTTCCGCTGCCAACCTCCGCGCCGCATCTACGATCTCGGCCCTGCCCCCGTAGTTGAAATTGATGTTGAGGTTTAGGCCCTCGTTGGCCCGAGTGACCTCGTGAGCCATGTCGAACCAGGCCAGTATCTCCGGCGGAATGCGGTCGCGCCTTCCTATATGCCGCAGGCGCACCCCCAGGCGCATGAATTCCTCCATGCGCTTGCGCAGGATGTCGCGGCTCATGTTGACCAGGAAATGCACCTCTTCCTCGGGACGCTCCCAGTTCTCGGTGGAAAAGGCGAACAGGGAGAGTGCCTTCACGCCGTTCTCAGCGCACACCCTCACCGCTTCCATGATCGCTTCCTCGCCGCGGCGGTGGCCCTCTACCCTGGGAAGTCCTCGCATCCTGGCCCAACGGCCGTTGCCATCCATGATAATACCGATATGGCGGGGGTAAGCGCCCGACAATTCGCACCTCCTGCTCCTCGAGGTCCACAGCGGCATGGGTAGCCTGGTTTGGCCGACGAAACGCGCTTCCGCGTCCTCGAGCGTACGCGACTCGATTATATCGGATGTACAGGGTATCCAGAATGAACCGCACCGGCAGCGGAAATCGCCCTTAAGAAACATGTCGCTTTACCGATATAAGAAAACGATGACATGTAGCAGCCCAGGAATGTTTCGAGCAGGGAGATCCGAGAACAAAAATGATGGAAGCAAACGCGCCGGGTGGGGAAATAAGGAAAGGGACCGCGAGACGCGGAGTATTCCGCAGTTTTTTCACCAAGAAGCTGGAGCGTAAGTTCAAGGAAAAAGGCCTGGAGGTCCCCCAGCAGCTCCTCAGCATCATGGATATACCCTTCGAGGAATTCACCCACGAGGACAAGGAGATCTACGAGAGCAAGATCAAACCGCTGGCTTTCGTATTCGCAGAACATCTCATGGAGGTATATGAGACCATGGGGAAGCCGCGTCGCGGCTGGGAGGAGATGCTGGAGCGCCTGCAACCCTCCCCCATCAAGGTCATCGCCGCCCTGGTCCTTCATGAGGACGAAAAGGTCGAAAGCCTGCCGGATGAGCCTGATCCCATGGAAGCACTCCCCGAAAACGGCAGGCGCATGGAGAAGATAAGCGTGCGCGTTTACCGCGATAAGGGGCAATCGCGCGAGCGCTGGTGGGAGAAAAAGATCTTCTGAGCGAAAGGTGCCTGTTCTGTCGCCTCAACAACTCGCGCCATCGGCATTAAACGGGCCAGTGGTCTTCCCGCGCTGACGCACGGGATTGATCACCTCGCTGACGCTCTACCAAAGGAACCGCTAACGATCGTTATGTTGCCTCCCTGTATCATATTCTTGACCGCGACCATCTCCTTCAGGCTTTTGCCGCCGGCCTGCCTTATCGACCCATTTTTTCTGGGCATCTTTTCCTGGGTTTCGGCCGTTTCCGGGCGTTTAAAGCCACTGCCGGGAAAACGCTTGACGGCGAGGCGAGTATCGAAACCCGATGATGCCTCGGTTGTTGACTGATGGCACGACATGCGCTCACACTCTTGTAGAGGAGTTGTACAGGCATGATCATAGTTACGCCACCTAAGACCCTGAGGAGGGAAAGCCATGCGCGCTGACGACAGGGAAAAGGAGCTGCGTGAAGTAGTAGTGGAGATAGGCAGGAGGGTGTGGCAGCGCGGCATGGCCTCGGCCAATTCAGGCAATATATCCGCGCGCCTCGACCCTGAGACGGTGTTGATAACACCGACCCTGGTGAGCAAGGGTTTCATGCGCCCAGAGCAATTGCTGGCGGTGAACCTGCAGGGCGAGGTCCTGCGAGGGGAGGGCTATCCCACTACCGAGACCCCCATGCACCTACGCATCTACAGGGAGCGCGGGGACATCGGCGGCGTGGTGCATGCCCATCCCCCTGTGGCCACCTCTTTCGCCGTCGCCGGCAAGCCCCTCGACCTTCACCTCATACCGGAAGCGGTGATCTTCCTCGGCGAGGTGCCCCTGGCCCCTTTCCAGCCCCCCGGTAGCCCGGAACTCGCCGAGTCCCTCGTTCCCTACCTAGATGACTACGACGCCGTGCTGCTTGAGAACCACGGCGTTATCTGTTGGGGAAGCGACGTCGAGCAGGCCTATCACCGCCTGGAAACGGTGGAGTTCTGCGCCCAGGTGACTTTGACCGCCCAGCAGATCGGAGGGGCGAGGGAGTTGCCCGCGGAGCCCCTGGAAAACCTTCTCAACATACGCCGCATGATGAAAAAGCGCGACCGCTGACGCTCCGGCACCGGAGGTCGGGTTCGCGGCGGAACTAGGGGCGTGGCGAGGGTAACGGGCGAGGGAGTTGCCCGCGGAGCCTCTGGAAAACCTTCTCAACATACGCCGCATGATGAAAAATCGCCGCTCCGACATCCGGTAGCGGTTTCCGTCCTTTGTGGCCTCCTGCTTTGCCGGCCTGAAGCCGAGCCCGGCAGCAGGTGCTAAATATTCGCCGCCTAGCGCCCGAAAATATGCTTGAAGGGCTTGCGCCCAAGGTGTGGAAACATTTTATCGAGGGAATATTATATATTAGTGAATTGATGGTAGGTCGGCTTGAAACATACATTTCAAGCGGGTTTGTGTTGCTTATCCCGGTTTAATTAAAGGATAATGGAATCGCTGGACTGGGCCGGCTGGAGGAGGTGATACAGCGCGAACTTCGGTCTAAGGGTCTTTTGTCCCATCGCCGAAGGCCGGACCACCTTCGGAATACATTGCCAACGACCGGCGGCTTCGTCTCACGAGTCCTGTAAGGGGGGGTAGGTATGAACAAGATGGCGCGCAACGCCATCCTCGCGGTCGTCCTGGCCGTGGTGGCATTCTTCTGGATCTGGCTCTTCGACTACCTGGGCGCCAAGGCCTACTGGGTGGCGCTGGTCTCCTTCGGGGTGTGCCTGGCCTACGGCGACGCCCTGGCGCGCTCCCTGCCCTGGATGACCCTGGGGAGCGTGGTGGGGGTGCTTCTGGGCATGCTCACCTTCTACCTCTTCATGCTGGTGTTCCCGCTCTACTACGGCCTCTCGGTGGCCATCGCCGGGGCCATCTTCATCCTGGTGGCGGGGCTCATCTCCATCCCCAGGCTCAGGGAGATGCTCCCCATGCTCCTGGTGGGCTGGGGCTGCTTTCTGGGGGCGGTGGCCCGCTTCGACTACCTGCTGGCGGAAAAGCCGGTGGAGGCCATCCACCGCGCCGCCACCACCCTGATCGGCACCATCCTCTCCCTGCTGGTGGGCCTGCTGGTGGCAGCGGTGCTCAACGCCCTGCTGCTCTCCCCCGCCAGGGCCGCGGCCGCGGAAGTCACGGCCGCCTCGGAGTGAGGGGTGGTGATGGAGATGAGGCGCGTGCGTCGTTTCGGAAAAGCCGGTGCCGGCGTCCTGTTCGCGGCCGTTCTCATCTTGTCGCTGCTGACGGTGTTTCCCGCTGCCGGCGCGGATAGCGGCGATGACCCTATCGAGGTGCTGAGTTCCGAGGCGGTCATCCTGGACACCAACCACAAGGGCGCCATCGAGAAGGGAAGGGTGATAACCTTCTTCGGCCTCAAGGGCGAGGGCAACGTGGATGTGCGCAAGGAAGCGGCCTTGCCGAGGGGCGGAAAGTGGCAGGGGGTCAAGGGGTTCACCACCCCGGTGGTGGATGGCGATTACCTGGTATGGAAGGGATTGGAAGTAAAGGGCAACGCCAATTACCTCAGTTCCGTGACGCTGGGGGATGAGCAGGTTAGGGAGGTCAGGATGCGCATCCCCCTGGATATCGAATATATCTACGAGTGGAACGGCGAGATCATCTCCGATCCCAATGAGATTACGGGCCAGGACGGCCACTTCAAGATCTACCTCAGGATGAAGAACACCAGCAAGGAGAAAAGGACGCTGGAGTACGAGGACCCCGAAACAGGCGAGATCAAGACCGAGGAGGTGGAGACGTACCTTCCTCTGGTGATACTCCCCTATGATTGGTATTTCCCCAACGACGTCTTCTTCGACCTTAAGGCCGACCCCACGGGGGTGGTGGTGCCTCTCCCGGAGCATTATCAGGTGGGATGGTCCATACCTCTCTTTCCCCCGGCCACCGAGGAAAGCCATACCATCTGGGTGGAGGCGGATGTGAAGGATTTTCAGATGCCCCCCCTGGTGCTCTCCGCCAACTTCATCTTCCCACAGACCAACCAGCGCGATACCCTGCCGGAGTTCATCATCGGCTTGAAGATGCTCTTCGACGGGGTCAGGCAGATCCGCGACGGGTTGGGGTCGGAGGAGACCGAGGATACCCTGCTATATGGCATCCACGCCATAAACGACGGGTTGCGGCAGATGGCCTCCGGATTGCCGGAGGCGCGAGCCGCGCTGGACGAGCAGCTCATACCCGGCGTGGAGCAGGCGGTGGCCGGTATCGGTGACCCCGGAACCCCTGATACCCTGAGCTACGCCATAGATGCCACCTCCGTGGGATTGATGACCATGTTGGGAGGGATCGGAGGGCGCGATGTCGCCAATACCGCGCTCTTCGCCATCAACGCCATGAGCCAGGGATTGCGGGAGATGGCCTCCGGTATCGGCTCCAGCGACACCCCGGACACGCTGCTCTTCGGCGTGGACCAGGCTTCCGCGGGTCTGGAGGAGATGGCGCGAGGAATAGGAGACGCGGCCATGCAGGATACCCTCCTCTACGCCATGAACGAGATGAGGAAAGGCCTGAGCCAGATAAAGGAGGGTATAGGGTCGGCGCGTACCGACCCCAGCCTCCTCTACGCCATGAGCGAGATGAAGAAGGGCTTGCAGGAGGCGAGCCTCGGCATCGGCTCCGCCAGTACGCCCGACACCCTGCTTTACGGCGTCGCCGCTATGGCGGACGGCCTGCAGCAGATCCTCGAGGGCATCGGCTCGGAAAGCACCCCGGACACCCTGCTCTACGGCGTCTCGGAGATCTCCCGGGGCATAAGCAGCGGAGACCCCTCCAACCCCGGGCTCCTGGAGGGCTTAAAGGAGATGGCAAGCGGCGTTTCGGAGATGTACGCGCAGACCTCGGTGGGAAGCGAGTTGTGGTCGGGCCTCGAGCTCATAAGAGTACTGGCCTTCTGGACCGGTCCCATCGTCGACCAGTTACAACAGGGCCTCATCCTTCGCAACGACCCCGACAACCCCTCCCTGCATTACGGCCTCGGCCTGATGCTTGAGGGCTTGAGGGAGATGCTGGCGGGCATCGGCTCCCCGGAGACCAAGGACACCCTGCTCTATGGGCTTAACGAGGTGCGGAAGGGCTTGCTGGAGATCAAGGAGGGGATAGGAGGAAGAGAAAAACTCCTTTATGCCGCGACCCAGATAAGGGGAGGCCTGGAGGAACTGAAGCGAGGTATAGGGGATGTAAACCAGAATCCCTCTCTGCTCTTCGCCGTGAACGAGGTGGAGAAGGGGCTGAACGAGATAAGGAACGGCATAGGGGATCCCACCGCCAACCCCTCCCTTTTGTATGCCGTGGCCCAGGTGGAGAACGGGCTCAAGCTCATGAAGGCCGGAATCGGTTCCGCCAACAAGGAGGAGACCCTGCTGTACGCCATGTCCGCCATGGGGGATGGGCTCATGCGCATCAAGGAGGGTATCGGCAGCGAGAACACCGCTGATTCCCTTCTCTACGCTCTCGCTCAGGTAGGCAACGGCCTGGAGCTCATGAAGTCGGGCATCGGAGCGGAGGGGGCTCCCAATACCCTGCTCTACGCCATGGCCCAGGTCCAGCACGGGCTGCACCGCATGAAGACCGGCCTTTCCAGCGGCGACATGAACGATCCCGGTCTCAAGGAAGGCCTGATGATGATCTCTTCCGGCCTGGGTGAGGCCATATCCGGGCTGGGTTCCGCTACCACGCCGGACACTCTGCTTTACGGCGCCGACCAGGTGGAGTCTGGCCTGAAAAGGGTCTCTGAGGAAGGGATCGACGCCATGTACGAGGGCCTGGCCGGAAACCTCGCCCAGCTCTACCTCACAGAATCACAGCTGGAGGCCATAAAACGGCGCGGTGAGGAGTTCGACCATATCCTGGGGCGCGCGGAGGAGGCGGAGAACGGCCTCGCCTTCATCTACCAGACGCCGCCCACCTACAACTACAATGAGGGGTCGAAGAAAAGTTGGGTGGTGGCGGGCATACTCTCCCTCCTCGTGATCGCGGCCACACTCTCTATAGGCTTTGCGACCCGCCGTAAGCCGGTTCTGGGCTGAGGCGTGAAGGGGAAGCGAGCGGCGAAAGGCGGCGCCCGCCATGGGCGCCGCCTCCCTTTGCCCGGGAGGCGAGGGGCCCGGACCTTCGCGGCGGCGTGCCCGGGTCGGCGTAACACGTACCTCGCGACGCGCGTGATCGTCGAAACCGTAATCCATTATGGTGAGACCGCCGATATACCGGTATGGCGGCGATCCTTTTCGGCGAAGGCGCCCGGGGCGCAAGAGAAGCTCGAACAGCTATTGTCGGTAGGGGAAACCGGGGTCGCCACGCAAGCGCCGTAATCGCGATATGCAGCGGCAACGGAAGGTCGCCGGCGCTTGTATGGCCGGCTTATGGCCCGCGATTGCCCTGTAAAACGAGGGTTTTTAGGCAGGACTTGGCCGGCGGCGGGGTAGCCCAGGCCGTGTTGGGCCGGGCTACCGCAGACGAGCGCCAAGGGCCTCTCGGGAGGCCAGACGGCGAGGCCGCGGATGGCTGAAAAAGCGGCGCTTGGTGTAGCGTGGGGGTTGTCGTGAAATGAGCCAGGAAGGGAAGGGAGAAAAGCGGGGGGAGGTGGCGCTCAAGGGGCGTTACCTCCTGCTGAGGACGCTGGGGCGTGGAGCCATGGGCACGGTGTTCCTCGCTCACGACTCCGTGATGGACAGGCAGGTGGCGGTGAAGATATTGCGCCTGCCGCAGGGACTTTCCCAGGCGGCGCGCGAGGAGGCGGTGCAGCGCTTCTACCGCGAGGCGCGCCTTGCAGGAAGGCTCATTCACCCCAATATCGTGGCTACCTTCGACATCGACCGTCATGGCGATCATCATTTCATCATCATGGAGTTCATGGAGGGGAAAACCCTGGCCACCGTCCTGGAGGAAGGAGGCCCCCTGGATGAGGCCACTGCACTGAGGGTGGCTCTCCAGGTCTGCCGCGCGCTGGAACATGCTCACGCCCATGGCGTCGTGCACCGCGATATCAAACCGGGCAACATCTTCATATCCCCGTCCGGGGATGTAAAGGTGGGAGATTTCGGCATCGCGCGCTCCGTGGACACCGCCACGGTCACCCAGACGGGGTATTCCATGGGAACGCCTCAATACATGAGCCCCGAACAGGTGCGAGGAGAGCCTCTCGATCCCCGCTCCGACCTATTCTCGCTCGGGGTGGTGCTCTACGAGATGGTGGCGGGGCGGAACCCCTTTGCCGCCGACTCCCACCCCACGGTGATCTACAATATCCTGGAAAAGGAGCCCTCCCTTGACGCGGAAGCGGGTTTTACGCGTCCCGAGGTGAGGGAGATAATCATGAGATCTTTGAGGAAACAGGCGATCGCGCGCTACGCGAACGCAAGAGAGATGGCCAGCGATCTTGAGAGGGCTCTGGACGCCATAGGAGGTGGGGCGGAGCAGGGGCTCCCCGTGTCCGCCACCCCGGATGCGGTTGGGAGCGCGAACGCTCCGGCGGTTACCGAGAGGGTAGAGCATGGCGGCAGGAGGGAGCAGCGCCACGGGGAATGGCAAAGATGGGCGGGTTGGGCGGCGGCCCTGCTTGTTGCGGCGGGGGCGGCGCTCGCGGTGATCCTTGTTGCGGTCTCTGACGGCGGGGAAACGGCGACGTCACGACCGTATCCTGGGGACACCGTGGAGGCCTTCCTCGTGGCCCTCAGAAAGGGGGATAGCGGCAAAGCTTATGAGCTACTCACACCCAGAGCGCGGGAGGAGCTCGACTTGGAAGCCCTTACCAGTAGGATGCCCGATGCCGAGTCCTCCGAGGAGATAACGGGGCTAGAGTGCAAGGTGGTAGAGGAGCGGGAACGGAACGTCTTCCTGGAGGTACGGGCCAGGGGTGCTGGAAAGAAAAGCAACCTCGGCATGTGGGTCCTCTACTGGGATGGGACGAGGTGGCTGGTCGAAAGGCCAGGGATGCTGGCCTACGCGGCTGGAGGCTGAGGCGGGGTTGGTTTCCCCGCCACGAGTCTGGCCGCCATCGCCGGACATCGTGTTTATGACATGGGGCCAGCCCATAGCGCCAATCGGGCCCCTTCTCGTTTTTACGGTATGGCGGCGATCCCGCGTGAGGTGTTCTGCGCAGGGTGTTTTCTGAACGTCGTTCAATACCCTTCCTATGGGAAAGGGGCGGGGAAGGAAAATCTTCATGAAAGCGAAATAATTCTCATGAGGTGTTTTCCGGAAGCGGGGATCCTGTTTCCGCCGTTGTGTTGTGCTTTGGAAATGCCGCGATAGATATAACCCTCGAACACGGAAGGGGAGGGGCGAATGGATCTGAAAGAAGCGGTTGACCTGTACCGAGACATCCTGCAGCACTACTCACAGGGATTCTCCGTCGAGGAGGTTCTGGGGGTAGTGGTTGAGGCGCTGGGAGGAGCGAGGGCGGCGATGTTCACGCGGCGGGAACTATCGCCTTTCCTGGAATTGCGCATGGCTTGGGGTGTGAGCCCGGAAGGCCGCGAGACCCTTAAGAACGTCCTTCTCTCCTCGGACTGGATCGAGGCGCAACCGGCGCGCCACTACGCGGTGGTGGAGAGGGAAAAACTGGGCGAGCTCGGGCTGCAGGATCTCTGCGTGGAGGCGGGCGAAGCCCTGATCCTCTTTCCCGTGAGGAGCCAAGCTCAACTCCGGGCGGCGTTGTTGGTGGCGATCCCGCATGGGGCCGCCCTTCCTGATCAGCAATCCTTCCGGACGGCGGCGGTGGGAGCGGTGCTGGAAAAGCTGTTGGACCTGTTCTTGTTCGGGGATGAGGGTGGCGAGGATCAGGCAGGCGGCGAGGCGGACACCATGGAGGCGGGCATGCTATCCGATCACCTGCTGGACCGCGTCGAGCCGGCGCGCGCGGCCTCCTTGGTGTTGGACCTGCTCATCAAGCTCCTCAACGTGGACGGCGGCACCGTTCACCGTGTAGAGGAAAAGGCGGGAGAGAGCAAGGGGGTACTGGTCGCCTCGCGGGGTTGGGGTGGCATGACCGAGATCATCGAGCATCTCTTCGAGAACCGTCTGGCGGAGTTGCTCCAGGCCATGCGCCGGACGGAAGAGCGCGAGTTCAGCCTCGACGCAGGGCGAGTGGCCGAGTTCTTTCCCGGCGTTAAACCCTATTTCCATGCCAACCAGGTAAAGAGCTTCCTGCTCACCCCTATTTTCCGGCATCAGAAGCTTGTGGGCCTGCTCACCCTCTTCGGGAAGGTCTATACGGCCATGGAGCCAAGGGATATGGAGTTGCTGGTCCGCCTGTCACGCAAGCTGGGAGAGCTTTTTTCGGCGGAGGAAGAGATCGGTACGGGTATGGAAACGGGGTACGGGGGACAGTGGGATTTCCCCTCCCTGGTGGAAAGGCTTTCGCGCCTGCCCGCCGCAATGGAGTGCGTGGAGGACTTTCTCTCCGCCGCGTTGCGCACGGTGGCGGCGGAGCTGGGTGCGGCCATGGCCTTCTGCTACTACCGTGAGCCGGGGAGTGAGGAGGTGACGGAGGCATTCCAGTGGTACGCGGAGTCGGTTTACGGGGGGGAGAGCCTGTTCCGCAACACCACCGGGGTCAAGCGCGTCGCAGAGCACCTTGAACGCATGGCGGTGGTGAAGCCCGAAAACCCCGCGCTCAGGGAGATGCCAGCGAGCGAGCAAGCCGTTCTCGAGGATCTCCTCCTGCTGCTGGTGCCGGCGCGGGAGGGGGGAGCGGTGCTGGTAAACGGGTACTACCTTCGCCCGGAGAGGCGGCTGACCAAGTCGGAGATGGACTCCCTCCAGCCCCTGGCCGCTGCGATCTTGGGTCTGGCGCGTGGGCTGGCCGGTAGGGTCATGGCGGAGGGCTATCGCGCTTCTCTGGAAACCCTGACGGAGATCGAGGACGAGCTCGCGGCCTGTACCGACCCCGAAAAGGCTCTGCGCATCGTGGCACGCGGGGGCCGGGAGTTGCTGGGATGTGACCGCGCCGCCGTTATGGTCTATGACGAGGAGGGGGGCGTGCTGAAAGGAGCCGTTGACGCCTCGGAAAGCGCGGGCCAGAGAGATCTGGATTTTCTTTCCAGCAGAAGCATGGCCCTGGCCTTGGGAGCGGGGCGCGCGCTTTGCGGGACCGAACGCGGGAACGCCGCAGAGGAGGGGAGCGAGGACGCTGCGAGGTCGTATATAGCCGTTCCCCTCACCGGCCGTCGGGGAAGGATAGGGGCGCTGGTCTTCGAAAAATTCTTTAAGGAGGATTTCTTCCAAGAGTATCACCGCCGCCTGGCGCATTTCCTCGCCGGACAGGCGGTCTCCACCCTCGAGTCACGCCGCGAGGGGCTTGCCCTTGAGAGCAAGCTCTCCGAAAACGAGTCCCTCCTGGGTGTTTTCAGGCGCCTGCCATCCTCCCAGACCTTTGAGGAGATGTGCGAGAGCCTCTACGAGGAGCTTGCCGTGAGGATGGGCTTGGATCTTCTTCTCGTATCCGTCTACGGCAAGGCGGGCATAAGGAGGTCGGTCTTGCTCAACGGGAAAAAGGAGGAGAACGGCGCTTTCGAGGAGCTCCTCGACGCCAGGGGACCCCTTATGTTGACGCTCTCGCGGGCGGGGAAGCTGGTGAGAAACAACCTGAACTCCTTTCTTCGCGGCCCCGGCGAGGACGAGTTGGCCATGAAGGGCATACGTTCATACATGGCTATGGAGCTGCGGGGTGAGGACCTCAAAGGGGTCATGCTGGTGGGGAGCTCTCGCGGCGGTGCCTTCGGCGACAGGGAGGCGGAGTTGGTGGAGAGGACCGCGGGGATACTCAGCTCCTTTGCCGGGGTCTCGTTGCGGCATGACGCCATGAGGGGCCGTATTCGCCTCCTGGAGGAGATGTGCAGGGTGCAGGAGGAGAGGGTCAAGGCCAAGACCGATCTCATCAACATGGCAGCGCATGAGATCCGCCATCCCCTTACCCTCATCATGGGCTTTTCGGAGGTGATGAGGGATTACGGCGAGGGCATGGACGCGGCGGAAAGCCGCGAGGTGGCGAACAAGCTGGTCAAGGCCGCGGACAGGTTGAGGCGCAGCGTGGTGAACATGATGGAGATATCGCGCCTCGAATCCGGCAAGCTGACCATGGTGACCGAGGAGGTCGATCTGCGCGCGCTGTTGGCCGGTTTGCGGGAAGAGCTGCAGGCGCGTTCCTCTGGCCATGCGCTTGAGATCAGGCTGGAGCCGGGCGCGGAGAAAGTGGTCGCGGATCGCGACAAGCTGGAGATAATCCTTTTCAACCTCATGGAGAACGCGTTGAAGTATTCGCCTCCCGGCTCCCTGGTGGAGGTCTTCGCGCGCCGCGGAGCACGCGAGGCGGTGTTGGGGGTGCGCGACGAAGGCCAGGGTATAAGCGAGGAAAACATCAAGCTGATCTTCCAGCCCTTCCGGCGCGTCGAGGAGGGAGGGGCCGGCTTAGCAAAGGGCATGGGGCTCGGCCTGTATATCGTCAGCCGTCTGGTCGAGGCGCAGGGCGGACGCATAGAGGTGAGAAGCGAGCATGGCAGGGGATCGACCTTCCTGGTTCACCTGCCGCAGCCGGGGCTGGAGAATGACATCTCCAAGGGCAAGGCGGCGAGAGCGTAGGAAAGACTTGCACAACCGCCCCACGCGCCTCTTTACTCGCTAAACGCCATCAAGGGGCTTCATCCCCGGGCTCTTTACAGCGCCGATCTGTCGCCCCACCCTGGCAGATGACAAGAAGAAAAAGGCTCTTATCTGTCCATATCAAGGCTTCCGGCGCAAGGGTCGGAGCAGGTTAAGCCTTCGCCGCCCGGCTTCTGTGCCTTAAAATGAGGGTGGGTTACGCTCTTTACCGGGGGTATGGCTTTGAGGATCGCCTATACAAGTGACCTCCACGTGGATATATCCCAGCGCAACTGGGAGCTGGTCCCCTACCTCGTGGAGGTGCTCAAGTTAGTGGATCCCGACGTGCTGGTGATAGCCGGGGACGTAAGCCCGGAGTTGGGAGACCTGGAATACGCGCTGGATTGCTTTTCCCTCCTGCGCTGCCTGAAGCTCTTCGTCCCAGGGAACCAGGACATCTGGGTTCTCTCCGAGGAGATGCAGGAATCAGGGCACGACTCCTATGAGAAGTATTTTTTTTACCTTCCTGACGCCTGCCGGCGCAACGGTTTTGTACCTTTGTGGATGGAGCCTGTCACCCTGCGTGGGGTGGGATTCGCGGGGAGCGTGGGTTGGTATGACCACAAGGGAGGCAGGGAGGCTCAGGCCGCTTTTCCGCGAGAGCATCACTACCTACTGGACAGCGTGTGGAACGATATGCGCTGGGCATGCTGGGGCGATATCTCGCTCATGATGGACGGGGCGCCGGCTCTGGTGAGGAGGCCTGACGGCGAGGTGGCGCGGGAGTTCAACCTGCGTCTCGACCAGGACATAGAGATGCTGGCGGGAGACTCGAGGGTCAGAGAGATCGTGGTGGTGACGCATTATCCTCCCTTCGAAGAGCTTACGGTGGAAGGTGTGCCTTTCCCCGGCTCCCGGGACACAGGTGGGATCCTCCTCTCCCATCCCAAGGTCAGCACATCGATA
Organism: Candidatus Solincola jinzensis; assembly: GCA_015711875.1. The sequence continues at coordinate 19,909 of JACVJG010000001.1, forward strand.
TCTGGGCACATCCACGACAAGCGAGACCTCCTGGTGAGGGGGGTACGCGCGGTGCGCAGTCCCGTAGGGTACCTGGGATGGGAGCGGCGAAAATACCAGGATGTGGTAATGAACTGCCTGGAGGTCATCCACATCATGGAAGGAGACGACTTTATCCCCGAGGCATGAGCGCAGCCGGGCAGCGCGGTGGAGCGCTCAAGATCCTGACGAGGGGATGGTGCAGATAAAGCTCAGCGTCCGCCCTCCGGGATTCCTCAACTGATGCAGCTCTCCCGCGGGGATGAAGACGGCGGTCCCGGGTCGCACACTTCGCCTGCCCTCATCGCCGACCACTTCCCCTTCTCCGGAGAGGATGAATATCTCGTGTTCCCAGGGGTGGCGGTGGAGGGGAGAGTATCCCCCCGGAGCGATCTCGAAGACGCGCATATAGTAATTAGGCGCTCCGTCGTCGGCGGATATCACCCACCTCACGGTCACGCCGCTGGTCTCCCCACCGGGGTCTTGCACCGGGACCTCCGTGTAATGGACCACTTTCATGCCCCCATTATACAATCACGCTCCTCACTTACACAGCGGTGTTGCGCGAAGGCGGGGGGATCGCCTTTGCTTAGCCCCACCGTCAAGCGATGCCGTCCCGCTGGTCTGGCGCCTTTCTGGCGAGCGTCGATGGAACCACCATTTCGTCGCGCCGCCTGCGATTGGAGCCAGCCCCGCGGTTTACCGGACAGTGCACGCGCGAGCTGAGAAAATCACCCTTACGTCGCGGCGCTTGCAACCCTTTAGGTAATCATATGAGAGGACGAAAAAGACATCATAGGTTTACGTAGAAAAAACCGCGGTGAGGGCGTTGTAGATGTCGTATGTGGGCCGAGGAGCGGGAGAGAGCATGAGAAGGGATTCTGGTTACGGCTTCTATTTCGCCCAGGGCGGCATCCACTGTCCCCTTTGCGGAGCACGCATGCCGCGCGGGTCCTTCTTCTGCGGGCATTGCCGGCGCAGTGGACGCTTACATCTTGACGAGAGCGACGTGCGCGCGGCTTCCAGGGAGATCAGGCTCCCCCGAGGCATTCTGCGGAATGGCCTCCGGCGCAGCGCTTAAACGGCGATGCTCTGCGTGAAGACGCCTCGAAATATAGGTATGCGAGCCATTTCTTAATCAGGCCTCCAAGCGTTTTCTTCAACCACGAGACCCCGCCGGCTTCAAACCGCCTCATCATCTGTTCCGCTTGCCCCCGGTCGCCGGGATGGGATGCGCCCTGTCGTCGAGGTGGCGCGGTCATAGCGCAAACGCGTCGGCGTGCCTCTGTTGTCGCGGGATGCCCCCGCATCACCTGATGGGTTACCCATCCGGCTATGGAGGGGCGTGTTCCCCCAGGCGGCTCTCGAGGCTCCATGCATGTATAATTATGTTCGGTCCGGCGCGGTCTTGGAGGCTTATTTGCGAGCAAAGCCGGAAGGCGGCAGGCTAAGTCGAAGCCGGTTATTTCCTGCACAGGAAAGCTGACCCGTGGAGGAGGACGCTGGCGGAAAGAGGAGCCCGTGGCATTGAACCTCCTTGATCTGGTGATGAGCAGCGTCAACCGCATGGTGGCTCCCATCGCAGGTTACCCAGGCGTAAGGATCTCCGGCCACTCCGTAAAGGAGGCGCTCCACCACGCGGGCGTGCAAGCGGAAGCGTTGCGGGCCCTAGAATCAAGACTTCGCCCCGATATCTCGTTCACCCTGCTCGACCTCACGGTGGAGGCGGAGGCGATGGGACTCGGGGTGCATTTCCACGACCGTCAGCCGCCCAACCTGCTGGATCAGAAGCTGCCGAGGTTGGAACGATTTTATGAGCTTGGTCCTCCGGACCCGGAAAGGGCAGGACGGATGCCGGTATTCCTGCAGGTCGCAGAGGGATTGGCGGAAAGCCGTGGAAGGGCTACGGGAGCCTTCGTCACCGCTCCTTTCACCCTGCTGGCCCAATTGCTGGGAACCGAGGAGCTCATCGACCGTGTGCGTCTAGGGGATGACCTTGCGGAACCCCTGGCCTTCGCCACCGAGACCGTGGGGGGCTACGCGGCCGCCCTCGCTCAAAGGGTCGACCTGGTCATGATCGTCGATCCGGTGTCCAGTGCCCTTAAGGCCCAGGAATACCACCACCTTTACCGGCCGTTCATGAGCGGGCTGGCGGCCATCATAAGAGCCTCGGGCGCGTTGAGTGTGGCGCACGTTTGCGGCGATTCCGCGCACCTCCTTGAAACCATTTCTCTGGCAGGCGTGGATGGCATATCCCTGGATTCCAGGGTCGACCTGGCCCGTGAGGCGGCTAGGGTACCGTCAAACCTGGTGCTGATGGGGAACATCGATCCCAAGCGCGTGTTGCGCCGCGGGACCGTGGAGGATGTGCGCTGGGAGGTGAAAAGGCTGCTGCGCCAAACCGGCAGGATGCGCAACTTCATCCTCTCCACCGGTTGTGACGTGGCATATGATACCCCTATCGCCAACCTGGAGGCGATGGCGCAGGAAGCCAGGGCCTGGCGCCGGCGGTCTCTGTCCTGAGCCGACTCGAAAAACACGCGGCAATGGGAGGTCGGCGGTTGGTATTTGGTGTGAGAAAAAGGATCATGGCAGAAGGCATGGCTGTCGTGACGGCCTTTCTTCTCCTCTCGGCATGCGCCCCTCCGCGCGGTGGGGCGAAAGCCGATGCCGGAAATCCGTCTCCACGCTTGCCGGTTTTATTGCTGAACGCCTCCGTCTACACCGATACCTATGACCCAGCGCGACTGCCGTCGGGCTTCACCGTGGACGCATATCCTTACCAGACGATGGCGCCCTATCTCCTGCAGTTCGATGGTCCCATCCGTGAGGTATGGCTCGAGGATCTGAGGGGAATAGGCGCTGAACCCCGGGGGTACATCCCCTACAACGCTATTCTGGCGCGCATGGATGGAAAGGCTGTCTCGCGCCTGGGAGAGATAGAGCACCTGGATTGGTACGGTCTGTATCAACCCTATTTCAAGCTCTCTCCCTCTCTGCAATTGCTCCTTTCCCAGGGAGGTGAGGTCGATGTGATGGCTATGCTCTTCTCTCCCGATTGCCTGGCGCCTTCCTTGGAGGGTTTCTCGAACGCTTCATTTGAGGTTCTGGGGGCTGCCTCCGATGCCTGGGGCGCGCTTGTGGTGTTACGCTTGCCGGTGGAGAGGCTGGGGGAAGTGGCCGCTTCCGAGGCGGTGGAATGGCTTGATTTATGCGGGCAGGGGACTCTCCCCGCCGCGCTGGAAATGGGCGGGGGATCCCGAGAGCCATCCGTAACTTATTACGCGCCGGAGGAAAGAGGGTCGCTGGTGGGCCTGTGCGATACAGGTTTGGGAAAAGGGGGTCTGGGCGGAGTGCCTAGGCCACTTGCGGCGTCCGTGGCTGCGCTTGAATCCCTGCGCGGTGACGATGGGGCTGACGCGTGCGGGCACGGCACGGCTACGGCGGGCGCGCTTGTGGGAGCAAAGGGCGGGCAAGCGGCGGACCAGGATATAAGGGAGAAGACCCGCCTCATCGACTACGCCGTCGGCTACGGCATCTCCAGCCCTCCCCAACCGCTCAGCCTTTTCGGGATGATAGAGGACGCTTATGTTCGGGGCGCGCGTGTTTTTCTCTGTGGGAGCGTGCCTGAGGGCCGAGAATCACTGGGGATATATGGATCGTTTTCCTTCCAGAGAGACGCCCTGGTGTGGCAGCGCCCTGACATGGTACTGGTGGAGGCGGCCGGGAACGAGGGCACGGACGCCGATGGAGACGGCAGGGTTGATGAGGGGAGTCTCCTGGGGGGAGCGACGGCGAAAAACGCTCTCAGCGTTGGGGGTTGCGAGGGAACCGGAGGGCTTGCTCCGGAGGGCGGGTATCCCGCATATGGCCAGCTCGAGGGAGAATTCACCGGCCGTTTCCCGGTGGAGCCGTTGCGCAGTGACTCCTGCGTGGGGAAGGGAGAGGGCATGGCGGCTTTCAGCTCCCGTGGCCCCACCAGGGATGGCAGAATAAAACCTGACCTTGTGGAGGTGGCCACAGGGGTTACGGTGCCCGCTTCGGGGGGCAGTATGACCGCGCCCGGGCTGCGTGCCGCTGGCGATGGGGAGCAGGTGTCGGCCTTAGGCACCAGCGTGGCGGCGGCGAGGGCGGCCGCGGTGATAGCGTCGATGCGCCCAGTGCTGGCGCGGGCGCTGGGTGCGGAGCCTTCCGCGGCTTTACTTAAGGCCTTTGCCGTCAACGGGGCGGTGGAAATGAGCCCGGGGCAGTATGGCACGGAAAACCTGGAGGTCCCGCCAGCGCCGAACGTGGTGGAAGGGTGGGGAAGACTGGACCTCGGCGCCTTCAAGCAGGCCGGATCATGGGTCAAGGTTCTGGATGACCGCGAGGGCATGCGCATTGGCGACTCACGCGTTTACGGGATAGAGGTGGGAGAAGGCGAGGAACTGCGGGTCACCCTGGCCTGGTCCGATTATCCCTCTCTGCCCGAGGCCAGGCTGCAGCTGGTGAACGACCTGGACCTTCGGGTGGTGAGTCCAGGAGGCGAGGTGTTCTATCCCAACGGTAGGAGCTCGCGCGACCCCCTTAACAACGTAGAGAGGGTGGTGGTCGATATCAAAGGCAGGCCGGGCGATTACCGCATAGAGCTCTCGGCCTGGAACACGCCCTTCTCGCCCCAGCCCTTCGCTCTGGTGGCGCAGGTGCTATAAAGGAGATAGCGGCTGAAAAAGGCGGCGGCTATAGAGATAAGGCAGGCCGGGCGATTACCGCATAGAGCTCTCGGCCTGGAACACGCCCTTCTCGCCCCAGCCCTTCGCTCTGGTGGCGCAGGTATTCCGAGAGGGGGAACGCAGGCGTGAACGATGATGTGTATGGGGAGTTGAGGGAGTTCCTGGATCGCCTTCCCCTGGGTTTTCCGGCCACCGCGTCAGGAGTGGAACTGGAGATCCTCAGGCGGCTGTTCACTCCCGAGGAGGCCGAGATAGCGATGCTGCTCTCGCCCTTCCCCGAGGAAGCCGCGAGCATAGCGGAACGCGCCGGCACAGACTCGCGAAACCTGGAGGAAGCGCTGGAGGCGATGTCCAGGAAAGGCCTGGTCTACCGCGTCCGCCGCGGCGGGCGGACGCTTTACAACACCGCGCCCTTCATGATCGGGCTCTACGAGTACTCGGTGGAGAGGATGGACGCGGAGTTGGCGTCCCTGTACCGTCAGTATTACGATGCCGCCTACCGGGAGGAGATGGCGGCGAGCGATGTCCCCGGATTCAAGGTCCTTCCCATCTGCGAGGAGGTGGAGGCGGATCTCACCCCCTACCCCTATCTGAACCTCATCGAGGCGGTGCGTGCTGCCAGGGTCATCGCGGTGGCGGACTGTATCTGCCGCAAAGAGGCCGAGCTCACCGGGGAGGCGTGCGGCCATCCCCGTGAGACCTGCCTGAGCTTCGGCGCAGCGGCGGAGTATTATATCGAGAACGGCATCGGGCGCCGCATAGACGCCGAGGAGGCCGTCCGTATCCTGGAGGAATGCGACCGTTCCGGCCTGGTCCACGCCGGGGTCAATACCAAGCACCTTTCCAACTTATGCAACTGCTGCCCCTGTTGCTGCGCTTCCATGAAGGGTATCACTAAGCTGGGCATGGACAAGCACGCTTTCCTCAACGCCATATTCCGCGCGACGGTGGACGAGGACGCCTGCACGGGCTGCGGTGAGTGCTGGGAACGTTGCCCGGTGAGGGCGGTGGAGGTGGTGGAGGCGGCTGCGGTGAATCGCGAGAAGTGCCTGGGGTGCGGCTTGTGCGCGGGAGCCTGCCCCGCCGGTGCCATAAGCATGCTGCTGCGCGAGGAATGGGAGGAGCCCTTCGAGCGGGTGGTCGACCTGGGCCTGGCCATCATGGAGGGCAAAAGGAAAAGGAAGGAAAGGCCTTCCTGATATAGCCACGCGCTTGCCATGCCCGATAACTCAGGTATGAGAAAATCCCCCACCTGCTTTTCCATGTTCCCTTCATACGCTGATTCTGGCACGATCAGCTGTGCTGTTGATCCCCTCCCCGGGGATGCGCGCTCTTTATCTTGCTATTGCCACCTCAGGGTAAAGAGCTTCCAGCAAGGGTTCGGGCGTACGAGCTTTCCGCGAGGACATAAAGGGAATACAATGCGGTTATGAGAAGAACGGTTATGAGAAAAGTTATGAGAAAACCGCGTGTCGTGTTCCTGGTGGAATCCGTGGTGGTCCTGGCAAGTGTTGTGGTCGCATATGCCACCCGGTGGCGTATGCCCTTTTCACCATGGATAGCGGCTCCGGTCGGCCTTATCCTGTGGGGCGCAGGGTTAATATTCAGCTTGCGTCTGCGGGGCGAAATGAGGAAGGCGGTGGATAGACGCATCTGGCCTAAGCAGCGTCGCGGCTATCCCTTTATTGAGGCCAGGGCGGCCATGCACCTTGGCGTTGCCCTCGGCTTCCGTTCCTGGCCTACCTTGATAGTGGCGGCCGCCTGTGCCGTCGTGAACCTTGGGATGGCGGCAACCATGCGGCACAGGTTACGCAGCCGCCTTGGCGTTATCGCTCCCTTTGGAGAACAGCCATCCGGTTGGTAGCGGCGAGCGTTCCGCCGCATGCAACCCCCAAGCGACTCCCCTTATGCCGATCTCCGCTTTGCAGGCCCAGCCGCTCAGGTCGCGTGAGCGCTCAGCTCAGGCCATATCCAGAGCGCGCGCGATCTCCTCGGCCACCAGGCTCGTTTCCGCCTTTCTTCTGCGCTCGAGGGCGGCGCGGGCACGCGCGCCCCCCAGACGACCCAGCGCCCAGGCGCTCATGCCCCGCACGTTGGGATAAGGGCTGCTCTCGAGCGCTTTCTCCAGGTGGGGTATATAGGCCGCATCGCCGGTGTTCCCCATCGCCCTCGCCGCGTTCATCTGCCAGCGGTCTATTCTCGAGCGCGATATATAGAAGAAATAAGGCCATACCAGGTTCTCATAATGCTCCTGGTCCATTGCGAGAAGCGCCTCCAGGGAGAGATCACGGGCCCTTTTTCTCAGATCCTCGTTAGCGGGTAAGTCCTGGCGCGTCCAGGGGCGGTTGCGCGGGCAGGCCTCCTGGCATACATCGCAGCCGTAAACCCAGGTGCCCATGGGCTCTCGCAGCTCTAAGGGCGTTATGTCCGCCCCGTAATATGTGTGAAAGGCCACGCATCTCAGGGGGTTCATCTTCATGGGGGCGTAAAGGGCGCCGGTGGGACAGGCCTTAAGGCAGCGGTCACCGCAGTTCGCAGGGCAATCCTCTCGCACCGTGGGTTCATCTGGCTCTAGCTCCACGTCAAGCAGGATCGGGATGCTTTCCAGCCATGAGGATCCTTTCATTGCCGTGCGCGCGAATACGAAGCAGTTCCTGCCGTAAGTGGCGACGCCCGCCCTCGCGGCGGCCATGCGAGCGGGCAGCTCTTCGTCGAAGAAAGCACGGATCCCCTTTTCCCTTACGAAATCGAGGAAAGCCTTGAAGTTCGCGAATTCCTCTCCCCTGGCCTTGCGCTCGTCCACTTGGTAACAGCGCCCGTATATGCCCTCAAGCTCGGGGGGGAAGCTTCGGCGGTAGTAGTTGCGGATGAGGACGAGTATGGAGCGCGCCCAGGGATGCTTGGCGCCAGGGTGCGCGCCCCTCAAGGTACTGAAGAGGCCGGTGTTGACCCAGTCGTACATCTCCGGACGGGACTCGATCTCCCTCACGTAAAGGTCCAGCGGCTCGACGCTGGTGAAGCCGGCCGCCGCGAAGCCGAGCCCCAGCGCTTTTACCCGCAGCTCCTCTTTCAGGCTCATGCCATCAGTCTATGGGGAGCCGCGGGGAGTGTAAATGACGGATGATGTTCTATGGCTCAGGTCATGTCGCCCTTTGTGAGAGGAAAACGCGGATTCAAGGAAAGGCGCGCGAAGGAAAGGGCTTGAGCTCCCAACTTGTTTGCCGCGCGCGGGGTCTTGCCGCGAAACATCGAGATCCCGGGGCGCGAAGCGCCCTGGTTATCAACGAAGATACTGGTGCGCCCGGAAGGACTCGAACCTTCAACCTTGGGATTAAGAGTCCCCTGCTCTGCCAAATTGAGCTACGGGCGCACGCCAATATATTATGTAGTCGTGAGGACAAAAAGGCAAGGGAAAAATAAGGTCCCCCATCGCCTTTTTCGACCATGATGACTCATGCTGCGACCTTGCGACGTCTTCAGATGACACCCTCGGTTTTTTGGATCCGAAGACGCCCGTTGGAACAACAGTGTGTTCCACGGAGAAAAGGAAAGCCGCCCCATTCGGGGGGCGGCTTTAGGCTTCGATCACGATGTGTTGCTTTGAAAAAAGCCGATTTTCCTACTTCTTTCCCGCCACGGCCGACTTCAGTGCCGCGCCGGGCTTGAAGGAGACGACCTTGGTTGCCTTGATCTTGATGGCCTCGCCCGTCCTGGGATTGACGCCCTTGCGGGCAGCGCGCTTGCGCGCCTCCCAGGTCCCGAAACCGACCAGGGTGACCTTGTCGCCTTTCTTGAGCGCCTTGGTCACGATGTCGACCATCGCGTCGATGGCCGCCCCCGCGTCCTTTTTGCTCAGCTTGGCGTCTTTGGCCACGGCATCGATCAGTTCCGCCTTGTTCATGACTCACCTCCTTCTGGTTCCCGACCTACACGAGATAATTCGATGCATCAAGGATTTTCCCTTTATTGAAGCCGTTAAGCGCTTTAAGGGCAAAATCCCCGCCGGGATTTACGATCTCGCCTCATGACGCGGCTCAGCCCTGATCGGCGCCCCCCGAGCCCTGGATCTCCTCCAGGGCTTCCGCTATGGCGGCAAGCACGTTTTCCCTTCCCTCGCGCTCCATAGCCGCCAGCAGCGGCTCAACCGCTTTGCTGCTGCCTATCCTCCCCAGTGCCCTGGCGGCTTCCAGGATATCGCTTTCGATGTCGCTGCGGAGCAACGGGAACAGGCTTTCAAGCGCGCGGAGGCAGTGCATCTCCCCGAGGGCCCTTGCCGCCACCGCCCTCACGCCCGCGGAAGCGTCTCCCAGCATCTCGCTGATAGGCGCCCACAGGCTCGGTTCCTCCATAATGGAGAGGGATTCCACGGCGCGCAGGCGTACGATGCTCGCCGCGTCGCTCAAGGCTTCGATGAGATAAGGGATAGCCCTGCGGTCCCTGAGCTTTCCGAGCGCCCTAACGGCGCTGTATCGCAGGGAGAGGCTGTGGCTGCGCGTCACCTTGCACAGCTCATCCACCACCTGCAGGTCACCTATGTCCGCAAGGGCGTCGACGATGAACTGGCTTACGCCCGGGGGTTCCTTGTCAAGACGGTTGAGCAGCGGCTTGATGGCCCTGCGGTCTCCGATGATGCCGAGTGCCCTTGCCGCGCCTTTGCGCACGTCGGGGTTGTCGTGGGAGAGGGCCTGCAGGAGGTGGGGGACCGCGTTCTCGCCCTGGGCGGCGAGTAGGTCGGACGCGGCGAAACGCATGAAGGGTTGTGAGTGTCCCATGGCCTCGATCAGCGCGGGCAGGTCCCCTTCAGATGCCAATTTATGTAAATCATCGCGATCCTTCATAAACATCATTATAACCCATCCCGTGCTCATTGTCCCAGGGATAGGCGCTGCGCCAGAACGGGTGGCAGCCCGGCCGCGAGGATCTTTTCCTGGCATCCCCGCAGGTCGTATTGCAGGAAATGAAACTCGACCGTCATCTCGTCTCCATCCAGGAGGCAGAAAGTGGCGGCTGGTATGACACCCCGGTATTGCCCGCAGCTTCCCGCGTTGAACATATAATGCGCCCCCGGCTTGACCGCGAAGAGATCGCCGTCGCGCGCTTTCCTCTCTACCACGCGATGGTTCTCTGGATCGAAGGCATAAGCGGCGCACACGTGGGTGTGCCCGATAAAGCAGAGGAGGTTCCCAGGAGGGGGATAATCGTTGACCAGGGCCTTGAACGCGTAGGCGGCCTCGAAGGGGTCGAAGATGTATTCGTCAGGGTCTGATGGGGAGCCGTGAAAGATGCGGAAGAAGCCCCCTACCTCCGCCTGGTCGGGGAGGGAAAACAGCCAGTCCCGGTTGTCCGCGGTTATGGTCTCCCGCGTGAAGGCAAGGGCTTCAAGAGCCACCGGATTCATGTTGGGGATCCTCCCTTCCTCCAAATCGCGCAGCCCGCGCTCATGATTGCCCTGTATGCAGCGCACCCCCTTTTCCCGCATAAGCTCAACGCAGGCATTGGGGTCTGCGTTATAGCCGATTATGTCGCCGCAGCAGACGAGCGAATCCACTCCCAGCTGGGCGCACTTGTCGAGTACCGCCTGCAGGCCCTCCAGGTTGGCGTGGATGTCGGAGAAAACTGCGTATCTCAAAACTCACCCCCTCCGGTCCTCCTTGTCGATTATATACCGTTGGCAGACCGTACATGGCCGGAAGCGGGGACTGGGATCTCGCGGGATCTGTGTGACGCGGGGGTTTACGCAGGGCGCCGACAGGGTCGCCGACATGTCAGCTTTAAGTTAATGGTATGGGGGGTGCAGCAAATGTCTGGAGATATGCCGTTAACGCGTAATTATGCCGTGAAGCGACGAGGCTTGTTGTGGTAGCTGTTTCCAGGCTGCCCTCATCTCTCTCGTCGATAGGGTGGCACACGTATATAGCGCCAAGGCCGGCCTGAGGTTCGGTCTCCGGCTCTCTTGGTCTTCGCGGTGGGCCGGAGACATACGAAAAGGAAGGGGTTGCTTTGATTCTTTCGCAGGCAGGTCTAAGAAGGAAAAAGAGGAGATACCGATCGATTATCCCCGAATGAGAGCTGACAATCAGGAGAAAGGAGTGATCTCTCACATGTCCGATCTGTCCCAGTTTATCTCCAGGCTAGTGGAAGAGAGCGACGATTTCGACACGCTGAAGGAAGGGGCTCGGTTGTGGGGGGTAAGGAACCCGTTTATGATAGAGGAAAGAAAGGAGGCGCCATGGCTAAGAAAAAAGCGGCAATGCTCGTGGTATTGATGATGGCGTTATCGCTTGTGGCGGGTTGCAAAGGGGGCTCCGGGAGCTCCGATGCCCTGGCTCGCCTCACGGAAGCAGCCGAGGCCATGAGCAGCACCAGCTGCTACCGCATGAAGGGGGATATCGAGATGAGCATGGGGGAGGGCGCGGCGCCCATCGCCATGTCGCTCAGGGCCGACGTGCAGAACGCCCCGGACGGCATGCGCCAGCATATGTTCGTGAGCATGGGAGGCTTCGAGGCCGAGGCTTATGTAGTCGGGGACACCTATTACCAGAACTCTCCGGGCCAGGGGTGGCAGAAGATGAGCCTGGGGTTGTACAGGGTTCAGAACATGAACACGGGCCTGGTTGACGCGGAGCAGATGGAGCTGATGGCGAAGATGGCCTCTGACTCACGGGTGATGGAGGAAAAAGACGGCAGCATTGGCATAGCTTTCCACCTCGGCAAGGAATACTTCGACGCCTCCATGCGCATTTACCGCGAGTACATGGAGGAAAGCGGCGAGGGAGTGCCGGAGGAGTGGCTGAAGATGATGGAGGAATCGGTCAGCGATTTCAGCGCCGATATCAAGATGTGGTTAAACGCTTCTAACCAGCTCGTGGAGCGCATGGAGATCGTATATTCCATGGGGGGTATCCCCCAGTTAGGCGAGATGAGAAGCTCCATGCGCATGGACCTGTACGACTACGATGCGGATATAGAAGTGGAACTGCCTCCGGAAGCCGCCCAGGCGGAGGAGATAAAGCTTTCGCCCTGAGAAGAGGCCTCCACGCCGTTTCTTTGCGCAAGGCATCACCTCAGGTGAAGCACGCGCCGCTTTTTACCGCTTGGGGTAAAATACTGCATGGAGGCCGATCTCGCTCTGGGGGGAGGTAGAGACCATGTCCGATTACGTCGAGGGCAAGACGCGATGGTGGGGATGGGGAGACCTTGACCAGAGATTCGACGTGGAGAACCGCGAGAACATCATGCCATTTCTGCGCCAGAACCTGGGCATGGCCCTTGATCGCGACCGTTTCACCGATCCCGATCTGGAGGAGATCGACCTTCCCCCGTGCCGTATAAGCGAGGACCTGATGGCCGGATTGGAGAGGCTGTGCGGAAGGGATAACGTGTCCGTGGAGAGGTTCCAGCGCGTAAGCCACTCCATGGGCAAGAGCTACCGTGACCTGCTTCGCTTTCGCCAGCGCAAGGTGGAAAGGCCCGTTGACGTGGTGGTCTGGCCGCGCGACGAAAGCGAGGTGGTGGAGCTGTTGGGCATGGCGGAGGATAACAATATCGCCGTCATCCCCTTCGGTGGAGGCTCCAGCGTCACCGGGGGAGTGGAGCCTTTGGCGGAGGGAAAGAGCGGCGTGATAAGCATGGACATGGCGAGACTCAACCGCGTGCTGCGCGTCGACGCCACCTCCCAGACGGCGGTTATCCAGGCCGGCGCCCTGGGGCCGGAGATAGAGGAGCAGCTCAACTCCCACGGCTATACCCTGGGCCACTTCCCGGAGAGCTTCGATCATTCATCCCTTGGAGGGTGGTTGGCCACGCGCGCCTCCGGCAGGCAATCCACGGGTTACGGAGACATCGAGGACATGGTGCTGGCCTTGCGCATGGTGACGCCTCGAGGGGTCATCGAGACGCGCAAGGTTCCCTCCACGGCGGCTGGGCCATCGGTCCTGCAGCTATGCGTGGGCTCGGAGGGAGTTTTCGGAGTGATCACCGAGGCGACCATGAGGATCCGCCCGATTCCCTCTGTCATCGATTACCGTGGGCTGATCTTCCGCAATTTCGCGGCCGGCGTTTCCGCCATCAGGGAGATGATGCAACAGGGCATGGTCCCGACCTGCGTCAGGCTTTCCGACCGCACCGAGACGGCCCTGGCCCAGGCCTTTCGTTCCACCACTGGCAGCAAGTGGAAGAGAAAGGCGGAGGACGCCGCCCTCAAGCTCCTGGCCAGCAGGGGATATTCCTTCGACGACGGGGCTTTCATGGTGCTCGGGCTCGAGGGCGAGCGCGAGGAGGTCGAGTACCTGAGAGTGGGCATCCTGCGCCTGTGCAGGGAACTGGGGGGATTCCATCTCGGCACCAGCCCAGGCCGCCAATGGTATAAGAGCCGCCACGAGACCGCCTATTTCCGGGAGCAGCTCATCAACTGGGGAGTCATGGTGGATACGTTGGAGACCGCCACTACCTGGGATAACCTGTTGCACCTCTACGGCGAGGTGCGCAGCGCCCTGCGCTCTTCTCTCGAGGAAGGGGGAGGGAAGAGCATGGTGGCATGCCATGTCTCCCATTCCTACCGCGAGGGGGCGTCCCTCTATTACACCTTCTTCGCCCCCATGGCCGAGGAGGGGAAGGAGGAGGAGCAGTGGGAGAAGGCGAAGAGGGCGGCATCGGAGGCGATCATGGAGTACGGGGGCACCATCAGCCATCATCATGGCGTGGGTTACGAACACGCCCCCTGGATGAGAAGGGAGGTCGGGGATATCTCCCTGGAGACCATAAAGGCGGTGAAAAAGACCGTAGATCCGGCGGGGATCATGAACCCGGGAAAGCTGATCCCGCCGCAGTGAGTTAACAGCCGGCGAGTGTCTTGGAGGCAAGGCAACACGGGGTGGGGATATGGAAGTGATACCGGTATTCGCTTACGGCACCCTCAAGCCCGGGGAGAAGATGTTCCGCCATATCTGCCACACCGTGAGGGAGGCCATCCCGGCGTCCATCCCCGGGAGGCTGTACGAGACTCCCTTCGGCTATCCCCTGCTGGTGGGGCCGGGATGCGAGGGAGAGCCGCTTATCAGCGGGGTGCTCCTGATGCCTCTGGAAGGCCTCTACGAGGAGATGCTCCGCATCATCGACGTCATAGAGGGAGAGGCGGGATTCGAAAAGGGCGAGATGGAGGTGATACTGGAAAGCGGCCAGAGGGTGACCGCCCTTATCTATTTTTACCGCGAGGCCCCACCCTATGCCCGTCCCTTCTACGGAACCGAATGGCCGTGAGAGGGCCTTTATCCTCGTAAGGGCTCCATGCGCCGGGTGGAAACGATAATATACCAGGTCACGCCAAGCAAGCGCTAAGGTCCAGCGCTTCATGTGGGGTGGCCGAAAGGCTACCTAAGCTCTCTGGAATTCTCGCGCCCGCGCCGTGAAGACGACGCTGGACGGTTTGGGGGAGTGCCATTCAATCACCGCTTCCCGCCCCTCCGCCGCCTCGAAAAGGGCGGCCATCTGTCCGGCCAGCAGATGCTCGTTGTAGGGGTTTTCCACCGTCACCGTCAGGCCTTCGTAGCCGTATTCGTATTGCACCGGGTTGCCTTGTCCCCGTGGCGGAAGGGTGGCCAGGGTGTTTTCATAGATGCTCTCCCGCTCTCGTCTGGGCAGTACGCCCTCGATGTCTCCCGATATGCCCAGAGCCCTCAAGCGCCGGTGGGTATATTCCTTCTCCGCCTGGATGATGAGGGGATAGATGTCGGCGCCCAGTTCCCTCTCCAGCTCGCGGAAGACTATACTGGGGACGAATCCGTCCAGCAGGACCACGCGTACGCCACGGCGCGTGTCCATGATCGTGCCCTCGTCATCGTTCCAGCGCAGATGAGAGAGCTCGCGAGGGACGCCGCAGGAGGGACAGCGAGGCATGTAGAAGTGCCCTGGGAGTATGGGAGGGTATTCGAGCGCCATACGCTCCGCCACCTCCGGCCTGTTCTGCGCGAGACTCACGGCTATGATCTCCTCGCCGTCCACGCTCTTCCAGTGATGTTCGAAGGGGCGGCGCTCTAGGCTTTCGAAAGCCCCCACGATGATAGCGGCCATCAGCTCCCGGTTGTAGGGATTGCGGATCAACGCCTCGCCGCCCCGGCCGGGCCGGTACTTTAATGGCTTCGCGTAAGCCTGGCCGAGCCAAGCCGAGAGGCGACAGAAGGCGTGCACCACCAACCTGCGGTTGGGGCCCAACCTTCCCAGTGAGTAAGGGAAGCGGCGCAGCTGTGAGCTTATGGTATCTATGGCCGCGTTGCGCTGGGCTTCGAAGACCAGGTGGGAGATGGAGATACCCATGCTCTCCTCGATGCGCGCGAAAAGGTCGGTGAGAAAGTCGGCCTCGATGATGACCACACGGTAACCCGGGTTGGCTTTCATGGTGATGGTGCCGTTCTGGTTCCAGCATATCAACTTGCTCAGCCAGTATGGAAAACCGCATTCGCCGCATAATCGTATGGCCATCGGCTCCTCACACCTCTACAACCGTTTCCTTGGATGTCAGCCTTCGGTGGCATGGGTCCCGACCGCCTCCAGGGACAGGATGAAGGATAACCCGCTTGTCCCCACCATGTCCATCTTCAACTCGCCCCCCAGCTCCTCCACCATGGCCTCGGCGAGGTGAAACTCCATGACCAGGGTGGCGGACTCGCCCTCGCTCTCGGCCGGCGGCCATTCGCGTATTCGCTGCAGGACCGTGCCGTTCAGGGCGGAATTGTGGCAGCGCATGTGTATGCTGATCCTGGAATCCCGACGTGAGCACCATACCGAGACCATCCCGCCGTCAACGCTGCTGCGCAGGCAGATATCCAGGAGGTTATAAAGGAGGTCGAAGAGGAGGGAAGAGTCGCTTCGCAGCGAGGGCATGCGGTCTAGGAAACGCAATGCCACTTTGAGCCCGCGCTCGGCAAAGACCTCCTCCATCAGCGAGCATACCTCGGAGACGATCTCCGCCACATCGACCTTTTCTTCGCGCAGCCTCTGGTGATGGGAGGTGAGCTCCATGATGCGCATCAGGTCGTTGCTGATCCCCTCCAGCCGAGAAGAGGCCACCTTGATGAACTCGATGAACTCGCGCTTGGCATCGTCGTCCAGCTTGTCCCAGTATTCCCGCAGGGTCATGACATAGCCCACAATGGAGGTCAAGGGGTGTTTCATCTCCTGGGCGGCTATCCTCGCCATATGCCGCGTCTCCAGGTTCTGCGCCAGCAGAGTGGAATGGCTTTCCAGCAGTTTCTCCAGCTCGCGCTGGCGTTCCTCCAGGAGCCTGGCTGATACGCGCTGGTCCCTCTCGGCCCCCAGAAGATAACCGGTGAGAAGGCATACCGGAAGGCTCAGGAAAACCAGTATGGCGGCGGCGGGGACCTCGCGCAGGAGCTGCCCGGGCGTGCCCCCGGATATGAGGTAGTGCAGAAGGAAGAGCAGGCCGCAATAAACGGCGGCCACCAGGAAACCGTATAGGGCGTAACGGTGTTTACGGTTACCGCTCATCCTGAGCGCCACCCCGCATTTTGCCGCCTGCCCCTCTCCTGCGCAAGGCGGTTTCCTCCCCCTCGCGTAGTCCCCGAGACAGGTATCGCATATCATTCTCCGCTATAAGGCCCGGGACGATCCACTCGTCCATCAACGCCGCCCGCCTTGATCCCACCGACGCTCGCCCTCGTTTTTCCAGCGCTTCATCCCGGGAGAGGGTGGTCAGGCCTTGGGCTTGCCGCGGCCGGGCCAGGATTTTCCCCATCGGCTCAAGAAAAGGCGACATTAATAGATTATTCCCCTTATGACG
>JACVJG010000002.1 GCA_015711875.1 Candidatus Solincola jinzensis
CCGCCTCTGCCGTGACAGCAGTCATGATCGCATCGGGGAGATGGGGACATCAATGGGGATCGAGAAAGGTGTGAGTCATCTGGGAATGTGAGTGATTATAAGGCGGAAGGGATCCCGTGAAGACACGGCGAAGTTCTTTTACAGGAAGATTGCAACTGGGCAATGGCAGCTGGCGTGGCTGGCGGCAAGATCATGGCGAGAGTTTGCCGCCGAGGAGCCGCGATGGTAAGCTGGTGAAGACCTTTAAATCAGTCCCGTGAGGCTGGCAAGGGAACATATGGACGTATTACGAAGCCCTCTCGCGCCGCCCGCGGGAGGGCTTAAATCATGTGAGGTGAGACATGGCCTTCAGGGAGCGGGTAAAGGTGATGGACGCGGCCGATATACGCCGCGCCGTGCAGCGTATAGCCCACGAGATAGTGGAGCGGAACAAGGGCGCATCCGAATTGGTAGTGGTGGGCATACGCACTCGCGGCGTCCCCCTGTCTTTGCGCATAGCGAGGGCCATCTCGGCAATAGAGGGCATAGAGGTGCCGGTGGGAAGGCTTGACATAACCCTGTACCGTGACGACCTGCATACCGTGAGCACTCCCGTGGTCAGGGAAACCGACCTTCCGGGGAACATCGAGGGGAAGAACCTGGTCATCGTGGACGACGTGCTGTACACCGGCCGCAGCGTGCGCGCCGCTATGGATGCCATCATGGATTTCGGGCGTCCGGCATCCATACAGCTCGCGGTACTGGTGGACCGCGGGCACCGAGAGCTACCCATCCGGGCCGATTACGTGGGTAAGAACATACCCACCTCGCGGGAGGAGCGGGTAAAGGTGGCCCTGGAGGAGGTGGACGGCGAGGACGGCGTCTTCATAGGCAAGGAGGTGGAATGAGAGGCGATAAGAGATACGGATCGTATACTTGGCTATATCTACTGAGCCTGCGACGTGGCACGCGGCCGGAAACCCGCTGCGATTCAGCTAGGTTGCCTAGGGATTTTTCTAGAGATACGCGTGTACAAAGGGCACAGAAGCGCACCACACAAAGATCTTTATCTGGCCAAGGATTCTTGACTCCCATAGGGTCGGCAGGCAGGTGAGTTCGTGATGGAACGTCGCCATCTTATCGACGTTGACGACCTGGACCGCGAGGGCATAGAGCGTATCCTTGAGATGGCTCGTTCCTTTGTCGAGGTTCTGAGGCGACCCATAAAGAAGGTCCCCTCCCTGCGCGGAAAGACAGTGGCAAACCTCTTCTACGAGCCTTCAACGCGCACGCGGCTGTCGTTCGAGTTGGCCGCAAAGCGCCTCAGCGCCGACGTGCTCAACTTCACCGCCTCGACCTCCAGCGTTGAGAAGGGCGAGAGCCTGAAGGACACCGCTCTCACCCTGGAGGCCATGGGGGTTGACGCGGTGGTGGTGAGGCACCCGGTGGCGGGTGCCCCCTGGCTCTTGCGCAGATGGATAAACGCCACGGTCCTAAACGCTGGCGACGGCATGCACGCACATCCCACCCAGGCCCTACTGGACCTCTTCACCATGCGGGAGAGGATAGGTGACCTGGAAGGAAAGACCATTGCTTTCGTCGGCGATATCCTGCACTCGAGGGTCGCGCGTTCCGGCATAAAGGCGTGCCGCGCCATGGGGATGGAGGTGCTGGTGGTGGCGCCGCCCACCCTGCTTCCGCCCGCGCGCATGGAAGGAGTTGAATACGCGCACGATCTGGACGCGGCGCTTCCTCGATGCGACGTCATCTATATGCTGCGCATGCAGAAAGAGAGACAGCAGGAGGGCAGGGTTCCCTCCCTTGAGGAGTATACGAGGTTATATCAGCTGAACGCGGAAAGGATGGGCAGGGCGCGTCCGGGAGCGCTGGTCATGCACCCCGGGCCCATGAACCGGGGGGTGGAGATCTCGGGAGAAGTCGCCGACGCTCCCTATGCTGCTGTGACCGCCCAGGTGACCTCGGGAGTGGCGGTGCGCATGGCGACGCTTTTCGCCCTATTGGGGGGCACGGAAGGGGGCGGTTTGGGTGCCTGAACTGCTCATCGCTGGCGCCAGAGTAGTGGATGCCTTCAATCACACCGATGAGATCGCCGACGTTCTGGTGTCCAGGGGGCGTATCGCGGAGATCGGAATGGGACTTGCCTGGGATGGCCGCGAGGTGATCGAGGCCTCGGGGAAGGTGCTTTCGCCGGGATTCCTGGAGCTGCACGCTCACCTCAGGGAGCCTGGAGACGAGGACGCCGAGACCCTTAAGACGGGGCTTACAGCGGCCTTGCGGGGCGGTTACACAGCGGTATGCTGCATGCCCAACACGCGCCCTCCCCTGGACAATCCCGCCGTGGTCTCCGGGCTGGCGGCCAAGGCCAGGGAGATGGGCCTCGCGGACCTTTACGTCGTGGGCTGCGTGACCAGAGGAAGGCAGGGGCGCGAGCTCTCGGACATGGCCCTCATGATGTCCAGCGAGGCGCGCGTGAGGGTTTTCTCTGACGACGGGGGGGCAGTGGAGGACGCGTCCATTATGCGCCTGGCGCTGCAATACGCCGCCGGACTAGGGGTCCTCATCATCTCACATCCAGAGGATACGCGCCTGTCGCGAGGAGGGCAAGTGAACGAGGGGGCTGTCTCGACCTCCCTGGGCTTACGGGGCATCCCGGCACTGGCGGAGGAAGTGATGGTAGCCCGGGATATACTGATCGCTGAGGAGACCGGAGGCCGCCTGCACCTGGCGCATATCAGCACCGCGCGCTCGGTGGAGATGGTAAGAGATGCCAAGGCGCGCGGGGTGAGGGTGACGGCGGAGGCTACCCCACACCATCTGGTGCTGAGCGAGCTGGACATACCTGGATACGATACCTCGTACAAGATGAACCCGCCCCTGCGTACCCCGGAAGATGTCGCCGCCCTGCGCGCGGCTTTGCGCGACGGCACCATCGACGCCATTGCCACCGACCACGCGCCCCATAGGCGAGAGGACAAGGAAAAGGAGTTCGATTACGCGCCCTTCGGCGTCGTGGGTATGGAAAGCGCGTTCCCGGTTCTGTACCGGGAGCTTGTGGAAAGCGGGGAGATACCGCTCACGCGGCTCCTTGAGGCGCTGACCAGGGGGCCTGCGGAGGTGCTGGCGTTGGCGCCGCAAGAATATGGCGCTGGCATCGTGGAAGGCGCCCGGGCGGACCTGGTTCTCCTGGACCTCGAGGAGGAGTGGGTCATGGACGCGTCGCGCTTCGCGTCAAAAGGCAGGAATTGCCCCTTCCATGGGAGAGCGGTGAAGGGAAAGGTGGTCTGCGCCGTCAAGAACGGAACGGTGGCCTACGCAGGCGAAAGCGGAGGGGGACAGGATGGCAAGAGATGATTTCGTCGCTTTGGTGGTGGGGCCGGGCGCGGCGGCGCCCTCGCAGGGTGGGTGGCGGAGGTGGCAGGCCGCGCGCTTATGCGCATGGCTCAGAAGAATGGGAGGGGAGACGCTGGCGCTGGATGACGACCCCTGCACGCTTATGGATATAGGCGCCTCGGGGAACGACCTTTATATCGAACCGCCTCTGACGGAAGTGGTCGAGGCCATCGTGGAAAGCCGCGGCGCGACATCGATATGGTACGGTGCTGGTGGCGGGCGCGCGGGAGCGCTGGCGGCGCGGCTGAGCGCCGACGGCGCTCACCAGCGACTGGGGGTGACCACTCCTGAATGGGACGACCGTGTCTGGTGGACTTGCGGCGACCGTTCCCTGCTGCGCGAGGCCCTGGAATCCGCACGCATCGAAAACCCCCGCTTCTACGCCGTCAAGCACATGAGGGAAGGGCAGGCGGCGGTCGATCATCTCGGTTACCCCGTAGTGGTGAGGCCTCATTTCTCCATAGGTGCGCGTGGGGCGGGGATCGCCTATAACCGTGAGGATTATCTGGGATTGCTGGAGGAGGCGATACATGAGAGCCTTACCGGAGAGGTGATGGTCGAGGAATGCCTGGAAGGATGGACAAAATACATAGTCGTGGCCCTGCGAGACGCGCGTGGCGGTTCGCGCGTGGTGGGTATATTGGAGCAGCTGTCGCCTTTACAGCGACATGAGGGCAACGCCGTGCTGATAACTCCGCCGATATGCGCCTGGGGAGAGGCCGCCTATGCATTGGAGGAGATGGCGCGGCGGGTAGCGGAGGTTATCGGGCTTACGGGGGTTTTCGAGATCAAGCTGGCGGTGTCTTCCCACTGGGAGGCGATGCAGGTGATCGACGTAAACCCGGTGGCCGGAGACGCTCTGGTATTGCTGGAGGTTCTCACGGGGAATGACCTGGTGCGGGCGCGTGCATTGATGGCCATGGGCCATGATATCGATGAGGCATTAGGCAAACACCATCGGGGAAGAGATGGACGCTGCCTGATCGCATTGCCGGAGATGAACGATATCCGGGAAGGCGATGGGGAGGGCCATATACCCCTGGAGCGGCGATCGCCGGCATGGAGGGTGTTGTTGTCATCAAACCCCGCACGCGCGGCCGCGCAGGCCTTGCATCACCTGGAAGTGTCAGAGGGAAAAGGGTATGCGCATCCCATTGACCGTTGCGCCCAGGAGAGACTCGTGGGTATAGCCGCGAGGAAAGAATGCACGGACAAAGAGGCGGGAAAGCCACGCCCAGCGCATTTATCATATCTATGCATAACGCGTGCCGCAGATGGCGGCATGGAGGAAGGGTTGATGTTCCTGGGCGGTCGCGCCGTAGGTGACGGCGCACAGGAGAGGCAGGCCGCGTGTATGCGCGCCCTCCTTGCCGCCGGTGAAAAAGGCATCAAAACCGCTCTATACACCCCGGATGCCGGAATGGCCTTGCTGGCCACGTCGGTGGCTGATGCGGTTTTTCTGGGCGGGTTGGAGCCCGCGGCGGTGAAGGAGGCGGCCAAGGAGGTGGGGATAAAACGTGTAACGGCGCATTTTGGAGGAAGGGAGGCTGCTGATTGCGCGGCGGGTGTGGGTCGCAGCCCTTTAAGGGTTTTAGGGATGGAAGACGTCATGGATATGGCTCGACCTCAGCTGGTGCTGGAAAAACTGAGATCTTCCGGAGTCCCCGTCACCGTGTTCAATGCCGGCAGGTGCGATACCCGTGGCGATCTGGACGGCCTTACTTTCCCGCTACATGCCATGTCCACGGATAATGGACACCGAGGGCGCGAAGAGGTCGTATACTCGCATGGGGAAGCCAGGGACCTGGAAAGCGAACTGGGTGGATCCGTGCTCTGGCGCCCCCTGAACGAGGAAGCGCATGAGTTGCACGTGGAGGCAGTGGGGGGAGCACAGGGGTGCGTGGTGGCGCTGTTATGGGAGCAACTGGAATACGCTGGAGTGTCGACCTCTGAGGGAATAGCCGTATTTCCTCCCGTGTCCCTGACCTCGGAACAAAAACGGCGCGCGGAGGAACTGGCGCGAACGGCGGTAGAGGCGCTGGGATGGCATGGCAACCTCTCACTGAGATTGGTCGTGGACGAAAAGGGCCTGAGGGTATGGGGAGCCGAGCCTTTGGCATCCGGGAACCTTGCTTTTATGGAAAGGGCATCGGATATGCAGTTGGCGTGCCTTGGGCTAATGGCTCTGCTGGGCGAGGCTTGCGAGGGAGAGGAAGGGACCGCAACCAGGGTGACGGTGCGGTTTCCGCTTCCCACCAACGGAGGCTTGTCGGATACGGACATCCTCCCTTTCACCATGAGACGTTCCGCGGGCGCGGTAATGGGAACGGGACGTGAATTCGGCACCGCGCTCAGTAAGGCCCTGCTGAGCCTGGGCATGCGCCCCCGCCCCGGGGGGGCCGCGCTGTTAAGCGTGGCCAACCGCGAAAAGCGCAAAGCGGTGCTGCTGGCGAGGGAGCTGATGGAGATCGGATACCGCATCATGGCCACGCGCGGAACGGCGCATACCCTTTCGGCGGCGGGCATTGAAGTGGAAACGGTCAATAAGCTACGCGAAGGGCGACCCAATATCCTCGACCATATACGCAACGGTGAGGTGAGTCTGGTGGTGAACATCCCCAGGGGGAAACACCCTCATTGCGACGGCTTTTATATCAGAGACGCCTCGGTGCGCCATGGCGTGCCTTGCGTAACGGATATGGAAGCGGCCATGGCGCTGGTGATGGGACTGAGGAAAGCTTCGACGCTTGCTCCTGAGCCCAGGGCTCTGTCTGAATACGCTCCGGCCATAGGGAGAACAGGGGGAAGATGAGCTTTGCCCTACGCAGGTATGGCAGCGATAAAGGAAAGAAATGACTTCGGATGCGCCGTCGAACTGGTGCTGGAGGTGCCGTGGGAATCCGAAGCCGAGCCGGGCCAGTTCGTGCATGTGCGTTGCGGGGGCAATGGTCGCATTCTGAGGAGACCGTTCAGCATAACGGTTTCGCGACTCGGAGAGCCGGCGATTCTGGTGCGCCCCGTGGGGGATGGGACGAGGTGGTTATGCTCCCGCAAAGCGGGGGAGGAGATCGATATCCTTGGGCCGCTCGGGAAGGGGTTCTCCGTGCTCGAAGCGCCGGAGCATGTGCTGGTGGCGGGTGGAGCGGGAATCGCTCCCCTGCGCTTTCTGGCCCTTCGTCTGCGCGAGCGTGGACACAGGGCGTCGCTATTATGGGGCATGGAGGAGGCGTTCGAGTACGGGATACTACCCGATATCCTCGCGGAGGAATGCGAGCTGGCCCTGGCCACGCGGGACGGCAAAAAGGGGTTTGAGGGATCGGTGCTCGAGCTGTTTCACGCCCTTGGGAAGGAAAACGACGTCGCCATATATGTCTGTGGGCCGCGCGATATGCATGCGGAGCTGATGAGAAGCCTTGGCAAAGATGCGCTAAAAAGGACGCAGGTAAGCGTGGAGGAGCGCATGGCGTGTGGGGTGGGCGCATGCAGAGGATGCGCGGTGCCGTCGGCGACATGCGCAGGGGGTTATGTCTTGGCCTGCAGGGAGGGCCCGGTCTTCTTCGCCGGGGATGTCGACTGGGAAAGGTTTTAAGGCGTGGGTTGCGAAGGTGGCCCGATATCCAGTCGTGGCCGGGAAGGAGAAAAAGGAAAAACACACGAATAGACGGGCTTACCTCGTATATGCTCTGATGGCCGGAAAAAGTCCGCGGTAACCCGCCTTGATGGATTAACACTCGGACGGGTAGGCGAGGGAAAGGCATGGGGTGGCATGGCGAGCTGTCTTGAAACGGAGATAGCGGGAATACGCATGAGGAACCCGGTGCTTGTCTGCTCCGGGACCTGGGGAAACGGCAGGGAATACGCAGAGTGGATAGACCCCGGTGAGCTGGGAGGCATCATCACCAAATCCGTCACCGCGAACCCTTGCGCCGGAAACCGGCCACCGCGCGTTTGGGAGACGCCGTGCGGCATGTTGAACTCCATAGGGCTTGAGAACAGGGGCTTAAAAGCGTTCCTCGACGATGACCTGCCATGGCTCGCCGGGTTCGGCGTTCCGGTATGGGTGAATGTCGCTGGTTTCAGTGAAGAGGAATACGTCGAGGTGGCGTCAGAAGTCGGCGCTTCCGGCTTTGCCTCTGCGCTTGAGCTCAATATATCCTGTCCCAACGTAAAGAAAGGGGGCCTGCATTTCTCCTCCCACCGTGACAGCGCGACAAGGCTGGTGTCAAGGGTAAGGGAATGTACCGACCTCCCGCTCTTCGTAAAGCTTTCGCCGCGAACCCCGGATATGAAGGACTTGTGCGCTGCGGTGGCGGGCGCTGGAGCGGATGGATTAAGCCTTGTGAACACCATGCCCGCCATGGCCATCGACATCGAGAGAGGTGTTCCGCGTCTGGGAAACGTGATCGGAGGGCTGTCGGGCCCCGCCCTGCATCCCATGGCGGTACTCGCGGTGTGGGAGGCCTACCTGAGCGTGGATATCCCTATCATCGGCATGGGCGGCGTTTGGGGCTGGGAGGACGCGGTGGAGTTGATCATGGCGGGAGCGAGAGCGGTAGCGGTGGGCACCCTCAACTTCGTGAACCCTCGAGCGCCGTTGGAGGTCGCCAAAGGCATAGAGGCCTTTCTAGCCCGGAAAGGGCTTGCCGGGGTATCGGAGCTTGTGGGCATGGCTCACCATGGCGGGTTTCCCGCTGCGGGCAGGACGGAAAAGCTGCCTCCCAGCCTTTAAGCCATGCGTGGCTGCGCCTGGATGGCTCTTAGTCGAGGCCTTCTCAGAAGCCTATTCTCGACATCAAGAAAGCAACGCGCGATCATGGCATGGTCTATGATGGTTTCGAGGGAGTCGTGCTGGGAATAAGTGATTGTGTGGCGCTTTAACGGGCAAGATGCTCAGTGCCGCTTTTCAAACCTCTGGAGGATGAGCGGTGGCGAAAGGGGGAATTGGCATGAACCCGGCAGAGGTGATGGAGATCTTCGAGAGGGAGGGTGCGGTCCAGAAAGGCCACTTCCTCCTCACCTCGGGGCTTCACAGCGATACCTATGTGCAATGCGCCAAGGTGCTGCAATATCCCCACCTGGCGGAAAGCCTCGCCGGAGCACTGGCGAAGGAGTTCGGCAGCGAGGAGATAGACCTGGTGGTAAGCCCGGCGTTGGGCGGCATCATCATCGGTTACATGGTGGCCCTGGCCCTCGCGAGACGCATGGTGTTCGCGGAACGAAAAGAGGGGAAGCTGGTGCTGCGCCGGGGGCAATCGATACCTACTGGAGCTCGCGTCCTGGTGGTGGAGGATGTTATCACCACCGGGGGATCTGTAAAAGAGGTCATGGAGCTCGTGAGGGAGGCGGGAGCGGAGGTGCGAGGCGTGGGAGCGCTCATCGAACGTGGCGGGGATAGGGATTTCGGGGTCCCTAAAAAGGTGCTCCTCCAGCTTGAGGCCAGGGCCTGGGATCCGGCTGAATGCCCTCTCTGCCGCGAGGGATTGGAGGTGGAAACACCTGGAAGCAGGTATGGAGGATGACCCGAAAGTCAAAGCGCGTGGGTTTTAAGTTATGCGTGTGGGAAACACCGGACTTTTGAAAGCTGCTTTCCGCCACGAAGCGAGCCAGGACAACTGCTTGTAAGCGGGCATAGCTGGGATTATACTAGGTAAGACCGTTGCTGTAGGGTTAGCTTTGACTCGAGGAGGGTTAAGATGGCCAAGCAGGAGCTCCCGGAACTGACGGCGGAACAGCGCAAGGCGGCCCTAGAGAAAGCGGCGCTCGTGCGAAAGGAGCGCGCGGATATCAAAAGAAGGCTCAAAGAGGGCAAGCTCAAGGTGAGCGACATCCTGAAGAAAGCGGATGATGAGATATACGGCAAGATGACCGTTAAGTCGGTTATAGAATCGGTGCCGGGCGTCGGTAAATTGCGCGCGGCCAAGATCATGGAGGAGATCGGTATCAGCACCTCGCGGCGCGTCAAGGGCTTAGGCCCCAAGCAGATAAGCGCCTTGAAGGAACGGTTCTCCTGATAGGCCTGAAAAGAACTTTGTAGGCCGCCGTCGCGGACGATAAACCCGCAGGAGAGGCAATGCCCAGGGGACGTCTTTTTGTCGTCGCGGGTCCGTCCGGAGCAGGAAAAGGCACTCTCATAGAGGAATTGCTGAGGCGGTACACCACTGCCTGGCTATCGGTTTCCGCCACTACCAGGAAACCAAGACCGGGAGAGTCACACGGCGTGCAGTATTTCTTCCTCGATGAAGCAACCTTTCGTGCAAAGGCAGACCGCGGGGATTTTCTGGAGTGGGCGGAGGTGCACGGCAACCTCTACGGGACTCCGAAAGAATCTGTGTTGGAGAGCCTTGAGGCGGGCAGGGACGTGATCCTGGAGATCGACGTGCAGGGTGCCAGACAGGTCAGGGAGAAGATGCCTGACGCGGTGGGCATTTTCGTCATGCCGCCCTCGCTTGAGGAGCTGGAGAGAAGGCTGCGAGGCCGGGGCACGGAGAGCGACAACGATATAGAGAGGAGACTGCGTAACGCGCGCGAGGAGAGCAGAGCGGCGGAGGAATACGGCTATGTGGTGGTAAACGATGACCTTCGTCGCGCCCGGGAAGAGTTTTGTGCTATATATGAAAAGGAAAGTCCGCTGGTGAGAGCGGATAAAAACCTATAACGGGAGGTTTGGCCGGCGTGTTGATGAAGACCAAGATCGACGACTTGTTGCAGTGGATCGACAATTCCAGGTTCAGCCTTACCATAACCGCTGCGAAGCGAGCGAGGCAGATCAACAATTACTTCCGCCACCTCGGCGAGGGTCTGGGGCATGACGCGGGGCCACAGATAAGATCGGCCTCGAACAAGGCCCTATCCCTGGCTCTGGAGGAGATCGCCGCGGACAAACTGGAGTACGAGCTCCCGGAGGAGAGCCTTAAGTAAAGGCAATCGTGCGCCATAAGGTCACAGCGGGACCCCGCGAGGGGGCACCAAGACGCGAAGTACGTCGCATGGAGGCGGCATCTCGAGGATCGCGATGCATGTTAAAGTGGCCCGGCATGAAATCTTGAAGGGCAGATGTCTGGCGGAGGCCTGCCAAACGTGAACAACATCCTCTTGGGCGTCACAGGAGGGATTGCCGCATATAAGGCGGTCGATGTCGCACGCAGGCTGACTCGCCTGGGTTTCCGGGTTAAAGTGGTGATGACCGAGAACGCCACGCGCCTGGTGGGCCCGCCCACCTTTCGGGCTGTTACCTCAAACCCCGTGGCTATCTCGCTTTTCGCCGATGGCGGCGCCCCCATGGAGCATATCGACCTTGCAAGGGAGGCGGACCTGGTGTTGGTGGCCCCGGCGACGGCGAACATCATCGCCAAATTTGCCCACGGCCTTGCCGACGACCTTCTATCCACCACCCTGCTTGCCACCAGGGCGCCGGTGGTGATGGCACCGGCGATGAACCGGGAGATGTGGTCTCATCCTGCCACCGTAGCCAACCTGGAAATACTCAGGGAGAGGGGAGTGAGGTTGGTCGGACCGGAAAGCGGTTCCCTCGCCTGTGGGGAGGAAGGGCCGGGAAGGATGTCGGAGCCGGAGGCCATCGTGGAGACGGTGCTCTCGATCTTTGGGATGAGGTCCGCGCTCTCCGGGGTAAAGGTGCTGGTGACCGCGGGAGGAACACGCGAGCCTATCGACCCGGTACGCTATATCGGCAATCGCTCCAGCGGCAAGATGGGGCACGCCCTGGCCTCAACGGCGGCGCGCATGGGGGCCGAGGTACAAATGGTCAGCGGGCCAAGCGTGCTTGAGTGCCCCCAAGGGGTAGAGCGCGTTTTGGTGGAGACGGCTGAGGAGATGCGGGAAGAGGTCCTGAAAAGGGCTCCTGCATGCCGCGTGGTGGTCATGGCGGCGGCGGTAGCCGACTTCATGCCGGTGAGGGCGCATAACGAGAAGATCAAAAGGGGAGACATGGAAAAGCTCGTGCTGGAGCTGACGCGCACCCCGGATATACTCGCTGAGCTGTCGGAAAAGAAATGCGAGGGACAGGTATTGGTGGGTTTCGCAGCGGAGACGGGCGACCTGTTGGGCAAAGCGCGTGAGAAGATGCGGAAGAAAAAGGTGGATATGATGGTGGCGAATGACGTCACCTATCCTGGTTCTGGTTTCGATTCTGATTATAACCGCGCGGTGCTGCTCTTCGCGGACGGACGAGAGGTGGAGCTCGATCTCATGCCCAAGGTGGATCTGGCGGCGCGGATATGGGAGGAGGTGTCCGCGCTTTTGGAGGGGAGTCCGCAGGGGTGAGCTCTCAAGCGGGTTCCGCAAGTAGACGATAATTTAATGGCGCAACGGGTGGGGTTATGGGGGCAGAGGCCCCTGGAGGTTGGAGGAGAGAGTTGGCGAAGATCTCGAAAAAAGGGATAATCCTGAACGTTTCCACCTACCCCCTTCCTACCCTGATGCCCAAACGCGCCAACCGCAAATCCAAGACCCTGACCTTTGACATCAACTTCGACCTGCTGGAAGACGACGGAGGCAGCACCAAAGTGTGGTTCTACCGCGGCTTTCGCTTCCCGCCCCCCCTGGATGACGGAGACAGAGTGGAGGTGATAGGGAAGTTCGGGCGGGTTTCTAAGGAGATATTTTATGCCTCAAGGATAATAGACCCGAGGCGCCATAAGGTATATACTGGTTTCCGTAACCGCAAGATGAAGCCCGGTGAGATGCCGGAGGACGAGAAGGCCTCCTATTGACGCGGGTTTACCGCAGATTTGTCGGAGTGGCGGAATCGGTAGACGCGCTAGGTTGAGGGCCTAGTGAGGAGCTTCCTCATGGGGGTTCAAGTCCCCCCTCCGACACCAGGGAAAAAGCCCCGGTTTGCCGGGGCTTTTTTGCTCGCGTCACGGTTGGACGAGGACGAGGAAAGCCTGTGCCGCCTTTCCCGAACCCTTGATAAAGCTGACGGCCACGTTAAGGAAACGGAGAAGCGCGTATCCCATCATAGCGTTTCCCTATCAAAGCACGCGATCCATACATGTTTCTGCACGTGGCTCTTTGGCCGGACGCTACCTGGCGTGATCGCCTCTCTTCTAGCTTGTTCCGCTAGTTCAAACACAGCCTCGGTCTTTTTTTGGAACATTTGTCGTTCTGGAGATCGGCTGTTCCTCCATCTTGGTCAATACCCAGGGCTTGGTTTTGCCTGCAGGCAAGGATAAACGGTCTATGAGCTAATGTCAGACTTGGACTCGCCGGAAGCGAGGGATCTGGGTTTGAGCCTTATGCCGGCTCATGTCTTAACGCAGGTCGGCGAGGAAGTCCATGATGTAAGAATTGACCTCGGAGGGGCGTTCCTGCTGTACCCAGTGGCTGCAGTGCGGGATATATTTGATCTCAAGAGGCCCGTCGACCTCGCGATGAAAGTCATAGGTCATCTCTTTGCCGAGGGCGCGATCTTCCTCTGCCCATATAACCAGGGTGGGGCATTTCACCTTGGGACCTTCCGTGGCCATACGGCCCCTCATGCGGAGGAAAGCGCGAAAGGCGGCCCGGTAGTAATTGATGCCTCCCGTTAGGGCCCCGGGTTTTGCGGCGGCGGCCTTGAACATGGCGATATCGTGGTCGCTGAAAGCGCTCTTGTCTATTGCCCAGCCGCGAAAAGCGCGCTCTATCATCTCGTAATCTCTAAATCTCAAGGCCATTTCAGGAAGAAAGGGCAGTTGGAACAGGAACATATAGTAGGAGCGGCGCAGTTGCGCACGGTTGCTCATGAGGTGGCGCATGAGCACGGCCGGCGGGGGACAGTTTAAGATGATCAGTCGTTCCACCATCTCTGGATAGTGGGCGGCGAAAGGCCACGCAACCCCTCCCCCCCAGTCGTGGGCTATGATCACCGCCCTTTCCTCTCCTAACTCCTCGATGAGGCCAGCCACGTCATCCATAAGCGCTTCGATCCTGTAGTTACTCACCCCCAAGGGCTTCTCACTCTGGTTGTAACCGCGCATGTCCGGGGCCACCACCCGGAAGCGCCGTGCGAGCACGGGTATCTGATGACGCCAGGAATACCAGAACTCAGGGAAACCGTGCAGCAGAAGAACCAGAGGGCCCTCGCCAGCGCTCACATAATGCAGGCGCAGGTTGTTCACATGTGCGTAGCGATGAACGGGTTTGAGTGTCGCCTCCATCTCTCACTCCCTTCCCTTGGGGGTGGCGGCTCACGCATTTATCCGTCACCGTGGATATGATACCCTCGATGTCGGGCGAGAAAACACCGTTCGCGTCAAGCATCTGCCCGGTGTTGAAAAAACGGCGGACTCTCATAATGCGCGTATGAAAAGCATGAGCGCGCAAAGATGAAACGACCACGATCAAGGCCGAGACGGAACGCCCACCGCCTTATGTGTTGTGAGATTTCCCCCAAAGGAAGAAAACGAGGATGGTGGGGGCGGCGCCTTGAAGTTGCTGGCCGAATGAGGTGAGAATGTTGCGGGAGAGGGATTGACGTTCCTGTAGGAGAGCGATGTCCGAGGAAACGCTTTTTCCGCGCGTGGCGCTGATGACCGACAGGGAACCGCCGCGTGGACTGAACCTCTACCAGCCTCTACCGGAGATGGTGGAGTTCAGACGGCTGGAAAGGCCCCCAAGCCGTGTGCGCACCATCGGCCTGGGGAGGTTGGTGGTGCTCGTGGACAAGGAAGGGGACGAGCTGGCAGGCTTACAGTCTTATGTGAAGACAGGAAGATGGAGAACGCAAGGCACGGAAAAGCCTCCTTTGCCCGACGCGCGCGGGATACTCATCTTTCCGGCACGCATGGATGAAGAGGACTTGTCCTATTTTCCCGCGGAGCCTAAATACCTGTGGCACGATGAGACGGCTTCCTTGCGCATCTCCATAGGCAAAGGCGCGGACCTTATCTTCGAGGTCGCGGACTGTCTGCTTGCTGGCATCGACCGACATGGCGCCATTTCGGATTTCTGGCTGCTGGATCTTGACCTGCGGGTGGATTGAAAGAGCCCGTTTATGGCGGTCATCAGCCGGCATTCCCAGGTGACGCTCCCTTTTCCCTTGCCGGACATGGAGCGGCATGGCCATAGCCCGCCTCCTCTTCCCCCGAGTGCTTGCGGGCTTTACAGGGCACAGATCGCATCCACGATCTTCGAGCGTCACGCTCATACACGGCAGCGCCGGGTTTTCAGTACCGGCTCTCTGGTCCCGCCCATATCCTTTGCATCATCAGAAAGCCTGAAATCCCTGTAAGTAGAATGCCGGTTCAGCTGGTTCCCTTAGCCCAGTGCTTACTTGATGTATTGTGCCTTCAACTCCTTTTTCAGGATCTTGCCCGTGGCGGTGCGCGGAAGTGCCTCCACGAAGACCACTTTCTTGGGGATCTTGTACTTGGCCAGCTTGCCCTGGCAGAAGGAGATCACCTCCTCCTCCGTCAACTCCATGCCTGGGGTCGGAACCACTACCGCCAGGCCGACTTCGCCCCATTTCTCGTCGGGGATTCCGATGACCCCGGCATCGGCGATCTTCTCGAAGGACATGAGCACGTCCTCGACTTCCGCAGGATAGACGTTTTCGCCACCGCTGATATACATGTCCTTGCGTCTATCCACGAGGAAAAGGTATCCCTCCTCATCTATATATCCCATGTCGCCGGTGTGCAGCCAGCCGTCGGTGAAGGATTCGGCGGTGGCTTCCGGCAGCTTCCAGTATTCCCGTATAACGTTGGGGCCTTTAACCCAAACCTCGCCCATCTCTCCCTGTGGCAGCTCGTTTCCCTCCATATCCACGATCTTGATGTCGGTATGGAAGACGGGTTTTCCGCATGACCCCAGCTTCCGCAGGGCGTCTTCGGTACGCAACGCGGTGATGGCGGTTGCGGTCTCGGTCATGCCGTATCCCTGATTGAAGGTTATTCCGTGCTTGAGCCAGGTCTCTATGAGGGAGCGCGGGCAGGGGGCTCCCCCGGCGATGAAGAACCGCACACTGGAATAATCGGTGCTCTCGAACTCGGGGACCTGGGTCATGAGCAGGAACATCACCGGGATGCCGAACATGAAGGTGACCCTTTCTCTCTCGATGAGCTGCAGGGTCTCCACGGGGTTGAAGAAACGCTGGATGACGACCTTCGCGCCGACATATAGGGCCGGGAAGGCGGAAACCGCCAGGCCTCCGATATGGAAAAGGGGAGCGCAGGCGATGCTGGTGTCGCTGGATTCGAAGGCATACATGTGAATGGAGTTGATGGCGTTCCATTGCGTGTTGCCGTGCAGGATGGCCGCTCCCTTGGGCTTTCCGGTGGTTCCCGATGTGTACATGATGAACTGCACGTCGTCCAGGGTGACCTCTGAATCGGGAGAGGGCTCGGCATCAGGCTTGCCGGCCACCCACTCCTCGTAGAGCGGGTCGCTCTGATTGCCTCCTTCCAGCTCCCTCAGGAATAGGCGCAGGGAAGGGACTTTGCCGCGCAGGCCTTCCGCCGTCTCGGAGAACTCCGGGGAGTATATCAGGCCTATGGGTTCGGAGTCATTGAGGATGTATTCCAGCTCCGGCACCGCGAGGCGGAAGTTGAGGGGCACCATGATGCCGCCTAGCTTGCTGAGGGCCAACAGAACCTCCAGGAAAACATGGCTGTTGGCGAGTAAGGCGGCGAATCGGTCCCCCTTTTTCAGGCCCATTTCCTGGAAGGCGTGAGCCAGGCGGTTGATCCTGGCGTTGAACTCGCCCTTGGTGAGGGTGAGATCGTTGTACCTGATGTACGGCTCGTCTGGATACCTTGCGGCCCAGCGCGTCGGCCATTCTCCGATGTTCATGGCATCTACCCCCTTTTCAAGTCGTGATCGAGCAGGTTTGCGCCTCCGGCGCCATGCCTTATCGCAGTAGCTATAGTGGATTTTACCCGACAACCCTTATGTTTAACATCCAGGACAGGGGGTCTTATGCGGTGATTTTTGCCCAAGCACGTTCGCCTGGTAACTGAAGGGGGCGAAATGTATTATACTCAAGGCATGAATGAGCATGATGACAGGTCGCCGTTGCTGATCAAGGTGGCGCTGCGCCAGGCCTTGAGGCGTTTGCGTGGCGAGGAGGAGGCATTCTCGCAATACGAGGCGCTGGCGGGAAACCTGGGATGGGATTCGCTGGCCGAGGCTCTTTCCGGAGTGAGGGAGGCGCTCTCCCAGGCGCTGGAAAGAGCGGAGGACGCCGTGGAGGAGGCGGTCAAGGTGCAGGCGGAATCCGCCCACGTACATGCGCATTCCCACGAACACCCACATGCCCACAGTCACAGCCACCCCCACGAACACCCGCATGGCCACGAACATCCTCTGTAAACGGTGGCGGCGGAAAGAGATCACCCATAAGACGGCGGATAGAAGCTTGAGCGGTCGCCGGGGTGAAGGCGAGATTAACGCTCCGAAATGACGGTGTTACCTGCTCATTCGCAAAGCGCCTCCACTGTGCTAGGTGAAAGCAGGGCGAATGGATCTAAAGCGGGGCGGGCACGCCACGAACGCAGAAGGGCGTTGCGTGAAACGCCAGCAGCCGATAGAGGCGCGAAGGGATTTCTTTGACCCACGAAATCACCGTGCATGAGTCACTGGATGGCTAGCGGCCGCCGACTTGATGTATGGGTTGACGACCTCTCATCCGGCTGATGAGCCGCCTCCTCCGAAGCCGCCGCCGGAAAAACCGCCCCCAAAACCTCCTCCTCCCACTCCTTCCCCTCCGGATGAGCTCGGCGAAGAGGTAAGGGTGGAGTTGAGGCGGTCGGTCATGGTGCCAAGCGAGGAGGCGAGGTAAACGGTGCTGAAGGTGGTGGTCGCGCCCGAGAACCACTCCGGAGGCGTGGTATAGATATCCCTGAACTTGCGAGCCCAGGCATCGCTGACCCCCAGCACCATGGCATAGGGCAGGTTTGTTTGGAAATCCTCTGGGGTCATTTTCTCCAGCTCTTCTCCCTCGGCGGTGGCCATAAATTCACGGTAACCCCTTACGTGCTCGTACAGTCGCGAGCCCTCGGAACTGCGACGCGGCATGAAGCGACCGAACAGCATCACCACCGCGCCTACGAGCAGGAAGGAAAAAAGCAGGACGTTGAACCAGCCGATGTCGAACCAAAAGGGGGATATGATCGCAGCCGCCGGCGGCAGCACGGCGACCAGTGAGCCTGCCACATAATACATTCTCCTGACCCGTCTTGGGTCGCGTTCAAATAACTTCCGCGACATCACCTCGTCCCGCACCCCATCGAGTATCTTTGGCACGTGTACGTAGAATTTGTCCTTGAGGTCCTTTTCTTCCACGTAGTCTCCAGACGAGAAGAGCCCATCCATGATGGCCTTCTCGTAAGGCAGCAGGTCTGGAGTCACATCCTTGAGGCGCTTGAAACCGTAATTAGTGACACGGATGAGCGAGCGCTTTTCCAGCTCCATGATCCTCAGGTAACCGCGACGGGCTAGATCGACGATGGTGGCGGTTATGTCCTCGACGCGTGGTTCTTCGTGCACAAGCATTCCCACCATGGCCGGCGTCAACCCCTCGGGAGGATCATATCGGACCATGGAGGTTCCGGTCCTCCCGATATCACGGCCCTTACGCCACCACAACAAGAGCATGATCAGAAGAACGGCCGTAAAGGCTGTGCCTGAGAAGGCGATTACCCCGATGCCGCAGGCCCTTCCGTACTGCCAGGGCACATTGACCGTTCCCTTGGGAAGGGAGATATCGATGGTGAAAGTGGTGTGGGGCGCGATATCCTTTACCGACCACCACAGGCTGTTGCCCTCCACTCCAGCCTCGTAGGTGGACGGCGGGCTGTATATATCCACGTATTGCGTGGACTGCACGTATCCCATCTCAGTCCCCGGAGGGAGATGCACGCTTATGGACGACGATTTGATGGGCACGTCGCGGTCAATGGAGACGGCGTTCCAGTAAAGACGGTCATAATCCTCAGCGAAGATAAAAGCGCCGCTCATGCGGTACTCGATGATCCACCCTCTCTGCTCGTCCTGCGCCTCGAACTCGATGCGCACCCTCTTTATGCCCTGCTCGCCTTCGACGCTCCAAGAGCCCGCGTCATAGGGGGTTCCGTCCAGGTTGAAAACCGCGACGTCTCTCACGCGCACGCGTCCGTAGGTTCTGCCCTCACCGAAATAGGCAGAGCGTGTGCTGAGGTCGCGGTTAAGCCAGCTGAAACTGCCGTGGAAATTGACCACCTGGGTTTCCCTCACCGTGTAAGTGGAGTCGGGATGCAGGGTTATGTCGACGTCGAAACGTTCGAATTCCCAACTTTTGACCGCGGCCGTATCTCCAGTGAAACCGGAGCCGCTCAAATCCATCACCCTGGAGGGCCAGAAGCAGTCGAACATGTAATATGAGGAGGCATCCAGCCAGTCGGCCTCGATTACCGCGGTGGAACCCCCCTGAATCCTGGTGGTTATTTCCCCGCCATAGGAAAGCGGTGTGACATCCAGGTCTATCTCTGAGTCTTCCAAGCCTGCGGGGAGCTTGATGGTCGTAGATGTATGGTCGATGGCGGAGCTCCTCTGCGTTGGCACTGCGCTCCATCCCGCCAGTCCGACCATGTCTCCATTGCGCTGCAAAGCGCCCTGCAACACGTACTCGTATATGAAGGTGGCGCTGGGACCGGCATCCTCCACCAGGCACCAGAGGGTATATCCGTTCTCGTCCTGCTCGTGTTCCCACAGCTCGGTTGGGAGCTCCGAGCCGTCGCTCGCCAGCACTCGTCCCTCGGTCACCTTTCCATAGTAAGCGGGTATAGAGATCCCTACCCATCCGGAGTTATCAGTGAAGGAATAGGTGACCTTGTCGCGCACTTTGACCATGCCATCGCCAAAGACCTCTATCTCAGACTGGAAGGAGTCGTAGGTGTAGGCGGGCTGTGAGATGGCAGATCCTTGCTGGGAGAGCAGAAAAAGGGCAAGCAAAGCAGACGCCAGCAGCATCGATAAGGTCCTGGCTCGCATGCCCATGGTCGTCATCATCCTTTTTTCCGCTTCCTTCGGTGAAATCGTTTTTCTCCGGGACTTTGCCGGTCGCATTTGCGTTCGAGACATTCACCACCTCGTTTACCTATTTTACGTTATGAGGGAATCAATATGAATCGCGCATATGAGGGCATTTTCATGAACAGCATCAGTGCGTGTATCCCGGCGGGACGCCAGGTCGGATAGCTGTGCATGGGAAACCAAGACGGTGGTAGAATCCTCGTAAGAGCTGCCGAAAGGCGCGGAAAGCGGTTCTTGGATAAGGAGGTCGGAAAAGATGTACCGTGAGCAGTTCTCCCTAGAGGGTAAGGTGGCCATCGTAACCGGCGGCAGCCGAGGGATCGGGCAGGCCATCGCTGAGGGATACGCGGAGATGGGAGCGAAGGTGGTCCTGGCAAGCCGTAAAGCGGAGGCACTGGAGCAGGTGAAGTCGAACATCGAGGCGAGGGGGGGAGAAGCGCACGTCATACCCACTCATATGGGCGACATGGAAGGCATCCGCCGCCTGGTAGAGGGAACCATGGCAAAATATGGCACCATAGACATCCTGGTCAATAACGCCGCTACCAATCCCATCTTCTGCGGCACCGCGGAGGTAGAAGAGGCGGCTTACGACAAGATCATGGACGTGAACGTAAAGGGGGTTTTCTTTCTCACCCAACAGGTGGGGAGGGTGATGTGCGAAAAGGGTTCCGGTTCCGTCATCAACGTTTCATCCGAGGCGGCATTCTGCCCCACGCCTTTCCTGGGGGTTTATTCCGTGTCTAAGGCGGCGGTGAACATGCTTACCAAGGTCTTCGCACAGGAATGGGGGCCCAAAGGGGTCAGGGTGAACGCTATAGCTCCCGGGCTGGTAAAGACCCATTTCAGCCAGGCATTGTGGGGGAACGAAGCCATTCTTCAAGCGGCGCTGAACTCCATACCCCTGGGAAGGATAGCCGAACCGGAGGAGATGGTGGGACTGGCCATCTTCCTGGCTTCCGATGCCTCGCGTTACATGACCGGCCAGGTAATACTTATCGACGGCGGCAGGGAGATCTCCGCCTGAGGGCAACGTGCTGGGAAAGGAAACCTGAAGTGTCCTCCGCATCCCTCTGGGACGAGACGAGAATAGGAGGGTTGCGCCTTCGCAACCGCGCGGTGATGCCCGCAATGGGCACGGGCTACGGCTCGGCTTCCGGAGAGGTGACCGACCGCCTCATCGCCTATCTTGAACGCAGGGCGGCGGGAGGCGCGGGTTTGATCATCACCGAGGTGTGCGCCGTGCACCCGGCCGGGAAGGGTTTTTCCTCGGAATTGGGGATCTATGACGATGTTTTCATGCCTGGCCTGGAGGCGCTGGCATCGGCGGTGAAAAGCAGGGGCGCTGCGGTGGCGGCGCAGCTCCACCACGCCGGGCGCGAGACATTCGAAGCGGTCATAGGTGAGCAGCCGGTTGCTCCGTCGCCTCTGCCCAGCCGGGCCCTTGGCCAGGTTCCAAGAGAATTGACCGTGTCGGAGATAGAAGAACTGGTCTTGTGTTTCGCGTCTTCGGCGCGCCGGGCGAGGGAAGCCGGTTTCGACGCCGTAGAGATCCACGGCGCCCATGGGTATCTCATAAACCAGTTCATCTCCCCCTATTCCAACCGGCGAGAGGATCGCTATGGCGGAGATGCGGAGGGGAGGATGCGCTTCGCACGGGAGGTGGTCAGGGAGGTGCGCAGGGAGGTGGGGACTGGGTTTCCGCTGATCTTCCGCTTCTCCGCATCGGAACTGCTTAAAGGGGGATACGACCTCGATTATATCCTTCCTCACCTGCCGTCTCTGGTGGAAGAGGGCTTAGACGCTTTACACGTGTCCTGTGGGGTTTATGACTCGCCCGGCAACCCCACCTGTCCCGGTTTTCATCATCCGGAAGGTATAAACGTGGAGAGAGCGGCGGCCGTCAAGCGAAGCGTGAGCGTTCCGGTGATCGTGGTGGGAAAGCTGCACGACCCGCGGCGCGCGCAAGAGGTGCTGGCGGTAGGCAAGGCGGACCTGGTCGCCTTTGGGCGGCAACACCTGGCGGACCCCTCGTTTCTGACCAAGGCAGCCGAAGGGCGTCACGAGGATATCAGGTTCTGCCTATCCTGCAACCAGGGATGTATTGAGAGGCTTTTGTTCGAGCTGAAGCCCATCACCTGCACCATTAATCCCTGGTGCGGAAGGGAGATAGAGGAGAGGGGGATAGGGGGAAAAGGGGGCGGCCATTTCCTGGTGGTTGGCGCGGGTCCGGCGGGATTGCAGGCGGCTATCACCATAGCTGAAGCGGGGGCTGAGGTGAGGGTAATCGAAAAAGAGGACGCTCCCGGCGGGCAATTACGGGCGGCGTCGCGTCCACCCGGAAAGGAGTCACTGGCGGGCTGGGTGGAGTGGGCGGTGCGGAGGCTGCGCACTCTGGGAGCGGAGATGAAGACGGGACAGAAAGCGGGTGTAGAGGACCTGGAAGAAAGGACTTGGAAGGGTGTTGTCTCGGCATGCGGAGCGATCCCGGTGATTCCGGCATTACCTGGGGTGGACCTGCCCATAAACGCGGAGGCGAGGGAAGTCCTGCTGGGGCTGCGCGAGGTGAGGGGCAAGGTTCTGGTGGTGGGAGCGGGGCCAGTGGGCATGGAAACCGCCCACTTCCTTATCTCGAGAGGCTGTGAGGTCATGGTGGTCGAGGAAAAGGAGCATCCTCCTGTGCTGCCCCTTACCTCACATGGCTATTTTCTCCAACGTGAGCTGCGGGAACATGGGGAGCTTTATCTTGCCGCGAGGGTCCTGGAGGTCAAGGAGGGCAGCGCCTTACTCTTGGTGCGTGGCGAGGAAAGGGAGATAGAGGTGGACGCAGTGGTGTGGGCGGTTGGATCGCGACCGCAGAAAGAGCTTGCAGATGCCGCCCGCTCCGCTGGCATCGAGATAGCGGAAGCGGGAGATGAATTGGCCCCTGCCAGGCTGCTGGAAGCCGTGCATACGGGATGGGAGGCGGCGCTTGGCTTAGTGAGCTGTGGGGGGAGCACTTAAGGCGGCGACGATGGTCGACGTCGCGAGCCAGGGGACGCGTCTTTCAGGATCCCAGAGCGAGGGAAAGAGACGAGCTTTAGGGCATGGTGACGGACAGGGTTACCACGCGTCACAAACTCACCCTTTCCGCCATGCTGACCAAGGGATGTCTTCCCCACGGCTTGTCAGATAAGCCATTTGATTTGTGGCCTGATCGCTCAGCGCCCCTAAAGAGACGAAGGAGAATTCTTCGGGAAAGGGCTTTAGTGATTGAGTCAGAGTTAGCTAGAGACGATAATAGCGAGAGGAAAATGCCGATGATCGCGGTGGTGTAGTCGATCATGACCAATGGCGCGATCGCATCGAGCCTGGAAGGAGCGAAGGCTTGAGGATACTTTTCGTATGCACTGGTAATATCTGTCGCAGCGCTATGGCAGAAGCCTTCGCTCGGGATCTGCTTGCCTCCAGAAACGGCGGTTGCGACGTGTCCATATCCTCTGCTGGCCTTGATGCCGATGAAGGACAAGCCCCACCTGATGAAGTGGTGGAGGTGATGCGGGATCTCGGACTGGAAGTTTCGGGACACAGGGCGAAGCGGTTATGCGAGGATGATATCGAAGCGTCCGATCTCATCCTGGCCATGGCCATGCATAACAGCTCACGGCTCCTGACTCGACACCAAGAGGCGGTGGGAAAGGTCTTCACCCTCAAGGAGTTCGTGATACAAGGCGAGGACAAGGGTCGTTCGCTGGCGGAGCGGGATCCCGAGAGGAGGCTGTGCGAGCTGAGGAAATGGATCCGGCACATAGAGGGCTTCGATGCCGTGATGGGGAAGACGGAGCTCAATGCCCAGCTGCAATCGTTTTTCCTGCACTATTTCCATATCTACGACCATCGCTTCACCATTGACGATCCTCTAGGCCAGTCAAGGGATTTCCTTCGCAATACCGCGCTGGAGATCAGGGAGGCGGTGCAAAAGCTGTTCGGCCCTGATCTCCTGGCGTTGATGCCGTGAGGCGACGGGGAGGGTTGATTCGCGGCAATAGCGAGGTAAAGGTATGATGGTTTCGTGTATGGGCGGCCAAAAAGGAGGGAGATATGGACGAGGTTCTGTTCCGGCGTGAGGGCCAAGTAGAGGTGATAACCCTCAACCGCCCGGAAAAGATGAACGCTTTCAACTACAACATGCTCTACGCCTTGATACAGCGCTTCGAGGAGCTGCATCAGGACGATGACGCAAGGGCGGTGGTCATAACCGGCGAGGGAAGGGGTTTCTGTACCGGTGCGGATCTCACGGGAGGCGGGGCCAGAGAGGACGCCCACACGCCCATGGGCATGCGGCTTTCAACCCACATCTATTCGCGCACCATAAGGTCCATGGCGCTGATGGAAAAACCGGTGATAGGGGCGATAAACGGTGACGCCGCCGGCGCGGGATGCAACTTCGCCCTGGCGTGCGATATCCTTATCGCTTCCGAGAAGGCGCGTTTTATCCAGATATTCGTGCGGCGTGGGCTAGTGGCCGATGCTGGAGGGACCTTCTTCCTACCACGCCTAGTGGGCCTTTCGCGCGCCAAGGAACTCATGTTCTCGGGGGAGCCGGTGGACGCACAGCGAGCGCTGGAGATGGGGTTGGTGAGCAAGGTGGTGCCGCATGAGAGCCTTATGGAGGAGGCCATGGAGATGGCCCGCAAGCTGGCCTCAGGGCCTACCCGCGCCATAGGGATGATCAAACGCATGCTCAACCGCTCCTTCGAATCGGATCTGGAGACCTGCCTGGAGATGGAGGCCTCCATGCAGGGCATAGCGGTGAGCACAGCCGACGTCATGGAGGGTATAACCTCTTTCCTGCAGAAACGCCCACCGGAGTTCAAGGGTAATTAGGGATTCAGAAGGCTTTAGGATAGGGGGATGCGCGACTGGCGTTGGATATGGGTTTGGGTGGCTTGCGATACAAGGTGCTAAGGTGGTTCAGCCCGTCAGCGAGCCGGAAAAGGGGGATGTCATGAAAGCGCTGACCTTCGAGTACAGCATACCGAAGTACCTGCTCACGGGGGCACTGTGTGAACGTAGGCCACAGGTTCTCACCTCATGGATGGCGCCCGCTCAGATCAGGGAGGTGGAGGAGCCCCGGCTCCTTGGCCCGGATTGGGTCAAGGTCAGACCGAAACTGTCGGGTTTCTGTGGCAGCGACCTGAGCATCGTGAAGTGCCACGAAAACCTGACCTTGCAGCCTTTTGCCTCTTTCCCCTTCGTCATCGGTCATGAGGTCTGCGGTGAGATCGCTGAAAAAGGTGACGATGTCGAGGGATTCGATATCGGAGACAGGGTGACGGTCATGCCCGCCCTGGGATGTCTGCAGCGTCGCATCAAACCGCCATGCCGCGTGTGCGCCGACGGCAGCCACGGTTTATGCGAGAACTGGACGGAGGGAGAGCTCGCACCCGGTATGTTCGTGGGCAACACCGCTGGTGTGCCGGGATTCATAAGCGAGATGGGGGTTGCACATGCAGCGCAGCTTTATCGCGTGCCCGAGGGGGTAAGTGATGACAACGCAGTGCTCACCGAGCCCTTTGCGGTAGCCCTGCACATGGTGCTGGGAAACCGCGTGCGACCAGGGGAGACGGTGATGGTCGTAGGGCACGGTGTTATGGGGCTTTGCACTGTCGCGGCATTGAAGGCCTTGTTCCCGGAAACGCGTATCCTGGGGGTAGAAGTGGACCCCTTTCATTCCGAAGTCGCGAAAAACATGGGGGTAGAGGAGGTGCTTCGCCCGGGCGGCAAGGGTTTTTATAAGCGGGTTGCCGAACTGACTGGAGCGAAGATGTATACGCCGCTGCTCGCGAAGCCATTGCTTATCGGCGGCGTGGACCGCGTTTTCGATGCCGTGGGGTCGACGGAGACCCTGGAGTTCTCCCTGCGAGTTCTGGCGCACGCCGGTACGTATAACCTCCTGGGCATAAGCCCCATAAAGAAGGTGGACTGGACTCCGGTTTGGCTGAAGGAGCTGACCCTCAGGGGCATCTATGTCTACGGACGCGAGGAATTCAAGGGCGAGAGGATACACGCCTTTGAGCTGGCATTGAAGTTGTTTGCGGAGAAAAAGGTTGACCTGTCACATTTGATCACCCATCGCTTCACGCTGGATGAGTGGCCGAAAGCGCTCGATACCGCCCTCAACAAGGGCCGTGAAAGAGCCATCAAGATCGTCTTCACGAATTATTGATATACATATCGAGAGAATGCATCGCGAAAGCGACTGGGCCGACCGCAGGAGGCCCAGCGGTGCCGGTCGCCTGGACGGAGTGAGCGAGCGCGAGCGAGCGG
>JACVJG010000003.1 GCA_015711875.1 Candidatus Solincola jinzensis
CCTGTCAAGTCCGGCCACCATCAGTAGTTGCTTGAAAAGCTGTGGAGACTGCGGCAGGGCATAGAACTTACCCGGTTGCAACCGCGAGGGGACAACGAAATCCCTGGCGCCTTCGGGGGTGCTTTTAGTTAGTATCGGGGTCTCGATCTCCAGAAAGCCTCGCGAGGAGAGAAAGTTTCTGACCTCCCCGGTCACCCTGCTGCGCAGGACAAGGGAGTCCCGCAGGTCCGGCCTCCTCATGTCCAGGTAGCGATATCGTAGGCGCAGGGCCTCGTCGACCTCGCTGCCCTCCTGGATCTCGAAGGGAGGGGTGAGCGATTGCGAGATTATCCCCACTTCCTCGGCCATCACCTCCACCTCGCCCGTGGGAAGCCTGGGGTTCACGGCCTCTAGGGGGCGCATTCTCACCTTCCCCCGGCAATAGAGGACGTATTCCCCGCGCACCCCTTCCGCGGCGGTATGGGCCTCCGCGCTGACCTCAGGGTTGCAGACCACCTGGACCAGACCGCTAACGTCCCTCAGGTCTATGAAGACGACCCCGCCGTGGTCCCTGCGCCGCTGCACCCAACCGTTGAGCACCACCTCGCGTCCCGCATCCTCGCGGCGCAGCTCCCCGCACATACGGTTTCTCTTCATCCAGTTTCCCCTGAGCTTGGTCATCTACTCATCTCCGTTCTGAAGCTGTCTTCTCTCCTTCTTGCATGGACGGGAAGGCAACCCTTCCGCCTTTCTGGATCGCTTATCCTTCCTTCAAGGCATACACAGTTCTCCGTTACGATGCCTCCTTCTCTGCCTTCACCAGAGGGTATGACATCGTTAAAGGGTTCGGGGTCGCGTCTACCTTGCCCTCGCCTCCCTGACGCCCTTCTCTCGCTTTCTTCCTCGAGCCCGGAGATATCCCTCTTACATGTCCTTTTAGGAAAGGGCCAAGGCCTCCTGCCGCTCGCTCTTCGGCTGAAGATGGCTTTTGGATACGCTTGGGCGTCTTTCACGCCGCTCCACCGCCTGCACTCACGCGCCGCCTTCCATGCCGCGCAGCCTCTCCATCAGTATCGCCAGCAGGCGCGCATCCTCCACTTCCTCTTGGCGCCCCTCCTTGAGATCCCGCAAGGTCACATACCCCCCCGCCAATTCATCCTCTCCCACTAGGGCGACGAGGCGGAAACCTTCCCTGTCCGCCTCTCGCATCTGCGCTTTGGGGCTTCGACCCAGGTGGTCGAGGTCGGCCCGCACTCCCGCCCGTCTCAGTTCCTGCGCGAGCACGAAGGCCCTTTCCCTCGCCGCCTCGCCTATGGCGACGACGTATATCCCTTCGCCCTCCTCGCCTCCGACAGCGGGCCCGGCGAGCATCACCCTGTCCAGGCCGATGGAAAAGCCCACCGAGGGAGTGGGTTTCCCCCCCAGCTCCTCCACCAGATGGTCGTAGCGCCCGCCGGCGGCCAAGGCGCTCTGCGCTCCCAACGCGGGGTCCTGGAACTCGAAGACAGTGCGGGTGTAATAGTCCAGCCCCCGCACCAGTCTTCCTTCGCGGCGGAAGGAAACGCCCGCCGCCATTAGCATACCCTCCACCGCGGCCTGGTGCTCC
Organism: Candidatus Solincola jinzensis; assembly: GCA_015711875.1. The sequence continues at coordinate 1,586 of JACVJG010000003.1, forward strand.
CTGCACCCCTCGCACAGGTGATGCGGGATCTCCGGCGCTAGCGCGATCACCGTAGAGCATTGCTGCGATTTGCAATCCAGCACACGCAGGGGGTTTTCGCGTGCGCGCCTCTTGCAGTCCTCGCAAAGGCGCTCGCGATTCTCTTCCAGGTATGCACTCAGCGCCTCGACGTACGCGGGCCTGCACTCCTCGTCTCCCACGCTGTTGATAAGCAGCTCCGCCCTCATGCCGAGCACGGAGAAGAAAGCGGCGCATAGCGCTATCACCTCGGCATCGGCCCCCGGCAGCGAGGAGCCCATCAACTCCACGCCGAGCTGACTGAACTGCCGGAAGCGCCCCGCCTGCGGCCTTTCGTGGCGGAACATGGGACCCTGATAATAGAGCTTGACCGGGAGCCCTCTGGTATCCAGCCGGTGCTGAACGAATGCGCGCGCCACCCCCGCGGTGGCCTCCGGCCGCAGGGTGAGGCTGCGCCCTCCCTTGTCCAGGAAGGTGAACATCTCCTTCTGCACGATATCCGTCCCCTCCCCTAAGCCGCGGGCGAAGACCTCGGTGTGTTCGAACACCGGGGTCTCGATCTCACGGTATCCGTAGGCGCGAAAAAGGGAGGTGGCCCTCTCCACCACTCTCCTCCTCCTGGTGCTCTCCGGCGGGAGGATATCCATAGTCCCCTTGGGCGCCCTGGCCTCTATGCGAGGACGTTTTTCCCGTTTTCCCATCAAGGCTTTCCCGCTCCCCTCGTGCCCAATCCCCTCAGGAAAGGGTTGTGGGCCTTTTCCTCGCCCAGGGTGGTGGCGGGACCGTGGCCGGGCATGACGCGCGTGTCGTCGGGCAGTCCCCAGACCTTCTCCGCGACCGATCTCAGCAGGGTCTGAAGCGAACCGCCCTTCAGGTCCGTCCTGCCGATGGAGCCCTGGAAGATAAGGTCGCCACAGAAAAGATATCCCGGCAGGTAAAAGCTCAGACCACCCGGGGTATGTCCCGGGGTATGCAGAACCTCGAGCGCCAGATCGCCTGCCTCTACCTTGTCGCCATCCTCGAGATAGCGAACCTGACGCGGGCGGGTGGAAAGCACCCCTCCCGCTATCCCGATCAGCTTGGTGCGTGGGCTGGCGAGGGCTCCGGCGTCCGCTGCATGTATGAATACGGGGGCCCCCACCGCGTCGCTGAGCGGCCCGGCGCCCGCCACGTGGTCGACGTGACCATGGGTGCACAGGATGGCAACGCATTCCAGCTCCGCCTTATGCAGGCGTGACACTATGGATTTGACCTCTCCCGCCGGGTCTATCACCACCGCCGGGGCGCGTTTATCTGGCGCCAGGATGTAACAGTTGGTGGCCAGCATGCCCACGCACAGACAATCAAGGAACATGGCCCGCCTTTTCCTCCGTTTTTCCCGACATTATAACCTGACAGGCGAAAACCTCTCCATAGCGTCCCCGCGCGCTTATGCAGGCGAGGCGAAAAGACTCGCCGGGAAGCCGCGTTCACATTATGCTCGCGCGGCATCGTCGCAGCCCACTACCGCCGGAAAAGCTCTTCCCGTTTTTCCATCGACTTTTCATCCACGCCTTAGAGCCCTGGGTGGCTGATCGGTGTTTTTATGAAGCAGGTTTCTGCACAGAGCAAGAGGTCGTGGGAGGTAGCGACTTTGGGGGGTTTCCGCCCGTGCCATCCCCGAGAGCATCCAAGTTGAAGGCAAGCTGGTCGCGTGTCGATAAGCGAGCCCGCTTAGCGGGGACTCGTACTAGGCGACTCGAGGATGATGGTCACGGGGCCATCGTTCACCAGTTCCACCTCCATATGGGCCTGGAAAACCCCCCTGGCGGGAGGAAAGCCCGCGCGGGAGAAGGAGTCGCAGACCATCTCGTATATCGCCTCGGCCCGCTGCGGCGGGGCGGCCATGACATAGCTCGGCCGGCGCCCTTTCCGCGCGTCCCCGTACAGGGTGAACTGGGAAACCACCATCAGCTCCCCGCCCACATCCCGCAGGGAAAGGTTCAACTTCCCCTGATGGTCATCGAATATGCGCAGATCGACCACCTTTTTGACGATATAGTCCACGTCGAGCTCGCCGTCGTCCCGGGCAACCCCCAGCAGGACGAGCAGTCCCCTGCCGATGGCCGAGACCTCATCCCCTCCCACGCGCACACGGCATGAGGTTACCCTCTGCACCACCGCCCTCACATCAACCCCCTCCCCCGGGCGACAGCCAGGTCGCGCTCGTCGCGATCCGCGTAATAATCATGATCCACACCCCAGGCGGCATTTTTTGGGATAGCGCGCAGGAACATATATCACGGGCACGGCCTTCCCTCACTTCATCCTACGTGGAACCACCCGGTAGGCGTTGTAGACCGAGTCCACTTTGCGGATGTTGCGCAGGATATCCTCGAGATGCGCGATATTGGCGAGCTCGAAGGAGAAACGGCTGACGTTCACCCTGTCGCGATTGATGTTCATGGTGGCGGAAAGGATGTTCACGTGATATTCCCCCATCACCGTGGTGATGTCACGCAGCAGGCGCGGACGGTCCATGGCCTCCACGCATATCTCCACCTGGAAGGATGTGGGTTGCTGAGTGTCCCAGCTCACCTCGATGCTGCGGTACTGCTGCTCGATCATATGCTGGGCGTTGGGACAGTCGGCGCGGTGGACGGAGACGCCGCGGCCGCGCGTAACGAAACCTATGATGGCATCGTATGGAACCGGGTTGCAGCAGTGCGCGATGCGCAACAGCACGTTATCCACTCCCTCCACCTTGACGCCCTTGGTGTAGGCGGGTGGCTTGCGACGGCGCGCGGGGGCGGGGCGCTCCGGCTCTTCCTCCACCGGGCCCAGGCGGGAGGTGATCACGTTCACCACCTGCTGGGCGCTGGTCTTCCCCGCTCCAATGCTCGCGTAGAGATCGTCCAGGGAGATGAAACCGTATTCCTCCTTGGCGATGGACTCGAGGATATCGGAGCCCTGGATCTTCTGCACGGGAAGACGCGCCTTGCGCATGGCTTTTACCAGGATCTCCCTGCCCTCGTGGGCGTCCTCCTGCCTTCTCTCCTTGGAGAACCACTGCCTTATCTTTGTACGCGCGCGCGCCGTCCCCACCATGTTCAGCCAGTCCTTGGAGGGCCCAGGCGAGGTGTTGGAGGTGATGATGGTCACGATGTCGCCATTGCGCAGCTTGTATTCCAGTGGCACCAGGCGGTCGTTCACCTTGGCTCCCACGCAATGGTGGCCCACCTCGGTGTGGATGGCATAGGCGAAGTCCACCGGCGTCGATCCCCTGGGAAGGTCGACCACGTCTCCCTTAGGGGTGAAAACGAACACCTCGTCCTGGAAGAGGTCGATCTTGAGGCTCTCCATGAACTCCTGGGGGTCGGAGAGATCGCGCTGCCATTCCACGATGCGCTTTATCCAGGCGAGGCGTTCACGGATGCGCTCCTGCGAGCGCTGCGCTTCCTTGTATCTCCAATGCGCAGCAATGCCGTATTCTGCCGTGCGGTGCATATCGTGGGTGCGGATCTGGATCTCCAGGGGTTTGCCCTGGGGGCCGATGACCGTGGTATGCAGGCTCTGGTAGATCCCGAAGCGGGGCTTGGCTATGTAGTCTTTGATGCGCCCAGGAACGGGTTGCCACAGGGAGTGGATGATGCCCATTACCGTGTAACACTCCTCCTTGGTGCCCACGATCACGCGCACCGCGAAGAGATCGTATATCTCGTCGAACTGTTTGCCCTGCTCCTTCATCTTGGAGTAGATGCTGTAATAGTGCTTTACCCGGCCTCCGATCTCCGCCTTGATATGCGACTGCTTCAGCACCGCCCCCAGCTCTTTTTCCACCTTCCTTATGTACTCCTCCCTCTCCGGCCTGCGCTGGTTAACCATCTGCACGATCTCCTGGAATCGCAGGGGGTAGAGGGTGGCGAAAGAGAGGTCTTCCAGCTGCCATTTGAGCTGGGATATGCCCAGGCGGTGGGCGAGGGGAGCGTATATCTCCAAGGTCTCCCGCGCCTTCTCGCGCTGCTTCTCCTCCGAAAGGTGCCCGATGGTCTTCATATTGTCGAGGCGGTCGGCGAGCTTGATGATCACCACCCTGATGTCCCGCGCCATGGCCACGATCATCTTACGGAAGTTCTCCGCCTGCTCCTCCTGACGGTTGCGGAAGGTTATGCGGTCCAGCTTGGTGACGCCGTCGATGATCTCCGCCACCGTGGGGCCGAACTTGCGCTTGACCTCGTCCAAGGTGATATCGGTGTCCTCAACGACGTCGTGCAGTAGAGCCGCCGCCAGCGTGGTCTCGTCCATCTGCATGTCGGCAAGGATATGGGCCACCCCCAGGGGATGGAGTATGAACTCCTCACCGCTGCGCCGCAGCTGATCGGCGTGGTGAATGCGGGCGAACTCATACGCCTCACGGATAAGCCTGGTATCCCCCTTGCCGTTATAGGATCTCACCTTCTGTATGAGCGATTCTATGGACTGCGACAATCCCTTCCCTCCGGATGTACCCGCGTTTCCGGGCGCCACGCGCGCCTCCTGATTTGATAGTGCCACAACTGGTGGCCATGATGCCACACAAAACCATTGCCATCACGGCTGATCTGGCCCAGCGGGCAAGGATGCGTGCGCGCCCCACAGGGGAATGGCTGGGAACGGGACTTCCCTCAAGCCGGGAACGCGGCAGGCTGGCTATCGATGGCGGCTTATTTCTTTTTCTTCTTTTTCTTTCCGCCGGAGGGACCCTTGGTGGTGGCCTTCTTGCGCTGGGCCGGCGCGGGCTTTTTGGCCGCCGCGGGCACGGGCCTTGTCTTGGCGGCCTCCCGTTCCGGCTTTCCGGCCGTCGCCCCCTTGTCCTCTTTCTCTTTTTCCGCAGTGCCCTTTCCAGTAGTGGCGCCCGAGGCTGCGCCGCTGGGGGATGAGGCGTTCTTGGGCGAGGTGATCAGGATGGCCTCGCGCGCGCCCCTGGACTCCAACTTCTCGCGCACCGCCGAGTAACGAGGCTCTCGCTCCTTCCACAAAGCCAGCAGAGGGGAAGCTACAAAGATAGAGGAATAGGCCCCCAGGAACACCCCGAGCAGAAGGGCGAAGGCGAAGTCCTTCAAGGTCTCCCCGCCGAAAACCAGGATGGTGATGATGGGCAAAAGGGTGGTAAGGGTGGTGCCGATAGAGCGCATAAGCGTCTGGTTTACGCTCTCGTTCACCATCTCGGCATAAGACATCCTGGCGGAGCGCGCCATGAGGTTGGCGTTCTCCTCCACGCGGTCGAAGACCACGATGGTGTCGTAGAGTGAATAGCCGAGTATGGTCAGGAAGGCGATCACCGTAACCGGCGTCACCTGCCTGCCCGACAGGGCGTAGATGCCCACGGTGATGACGGTATCGTGCACCAGCGCCGCGATGGCGGTCACCGCCATCTTGAACTCCAGGCGCAGGGTGATATAGACAAGGATGACCACAAGGAACACCGCCAGGGCTATGAGCGCCTTGGTCGAAACCTCGCGCCCCCATTCCGACCCCACCTGTTCCTCCTGCAATGTCTCCTCAATGCCGTAAAGGCCGTCGATGCGCGAGATCACCTGCTCTATGGTGTCCTTGCGCGCCTGGGTATCCTCTATATAGGGCATGCGCAGGATCAGCAAGGGCCTAGCGTCAGATTCTCCCGTCTGCACTATGGTCTTGTCCAGACCCAGGCTGGAATAATCTCCTAGAAGACCCCGCACCTCTTCCACATCCGCCGGCCTGTCCAGGCGCACCTTGAGCAGGTATCCGCCCTTGAACTCGATGCCCAGATTGAGCCCTAGAGTGGACATCACCACCAGGGAGACGACGATAAGGGCGCCGGAGAGGGCGAACCAGTAGAGGTTAGGGGGAGAGAACGGCCTTGAGCCGATAAGGCTGAATTTCACCTCTTTGCCACGCACGAACATCAGGCCTCACCCCCCGAGACCTCCCTGCCCACCCCCACAAAACGGGGCCGGTTATAGAGATCGAGCCTGGAAAGCAGGGACACCGTCGGGCGGGTGAAGAAATAGGAGATGAACACATCCAGAAGGGTGGCAAGCCCCAGCGCGAAGGCGAATCCCTTTACAGCCCCCATGGCCAGGATGTAGAGGATGAGTGCGGTGATAAAGGTGGCGGCGTCGGCAGCGATGATGGTGCGGAAGGCCGACTTGTAGGCGCGCTCCGCCGACGAGCGAAGGGTCTTGCCATCTCGCACCTCCTCCTTCAGGCGCTCGAAATAGACCACGCTGGAATCGGCCGAGATGCCTATTGACACCACCACGCCGGCTATACCGGCCAGGGTGAGCTTCCAGTCAAGGAATTGCCCGAGCAGACAGATGATGCCGTAGATCAGGAGCCCGAAGAGCGCCAGGGCGAAGGTGGTCACGCCCCCCAGGCCGCGATAGACGAGGGCCATGTAAAGGATCACCAGGGCGAGCCCGATAAACCCGGCCAGCAATCCCTGCCGGAGGGAATCGCGCCCCAGGGTGGCGCTGATGTTCTCCACCAGGGGATCGGGCTCGAACTCCACCGGCAGGGCACCCATCTTGAGCACCAGGGCCAGGTCACGCGCCTCCTCGCGGGTGAAATCGCCGGTGATCTCCCCCTTGCCGTTCTCGATGGCCGACTGCACGGTGGGAAAAGACTCCAGATTGTAATCAAGTACTATGGCCAGCTGCTTCTGCAGCAGTTCCTGCGTGAGGGACGCGAACTGCGGGGTGGCCTCGTCGGTGAGAGTGAAATCTATTTTGTAACCTCCCTTTTGCTGGTCAACCGCGGCCTCCGCAGAGGCGATGATGTCTCCGGTGAGCCGGGTAGGACCCATGCGCACCTTGGGGTCTTCCTCCGTGTCAGACTTGCTGTAATAGAGCACGATCTCTTGGTCTTTAAGGGCCTGGTAGGCCTCCACGTCCTCGGGGTCCGGAACCGTGACCTCGGTGGTTTCGTAGGCCTCGTCGCCGGGGTATATCACCTCGAGCACCTCGCGGAACTGGAGCTGGGCGGTGCTCCCGATGATGGACAGCACTCGCTCCGTGTCCTGGACGCCGGGAATCTGCACCAGTATGCGGTTGTTTCCCTGCGCCGCCACCACCGGCTCCGCCAGCCCCAGGGCGTTTACGCGGTTGCGCACGATATCGGCGGCCTTTGCCATCTGCTCCCCCGTGGCCTCGCCCAGCGCCTGCAGGGTCACGCTCACCCCTCCCTGCAGGTCCAACCCCAGCTGTGGCTCATAACCCCCGATGAGTACCGGGAGGTAGATGCCCAGGAGAACGGCCAACATCACCGCGAGCAAGCCGAGCGCTTTTCCGGTCTTCAACCTCAACCTCCGTTTATCATCGTGGTCTTGCGAGAAAAAGACGTTTTCCGGCCTTGTTCCATCCCCCGCCTATGACGGCAAACCCTGACGCGCCTGGATAGACATGATGATCGACCGCCTGAATAAAGCGCGCTGCCTCGGGGCGGGAGCAAGGCGAGCTATTGAAAGCCGCCGTGAGCGCCACGCGCAACCATGTTCCCTTTAAGGCCGGTGATCTTGGATCGGCGAACACTCGAGGTTCTCCGGAGGCTTTCAGCTCTTTTCCTCTTCGCCGGTATCCTCGCCCTCCGACGAGGCCTCTTCGGTCGAAGAGGCATCCGGGGAGGACTCGCCATCCTGTCCTTCATCCGCCTCCTCCACCTCCTCCACCTCCTCGCGCGCGGTGAAGGTGCGCGCGATGGCGCTCTTGGCCACGCGGATCTCCACGTCCTCGGCGACCTCCAAGAGCACGGTGTCCTCCTCAATCTCGGTTATGGTGCCGTATATGCCAGAGGAGGTCATGACCTCGTCACCGGGCCGCAGGCTGTTGATGAGCTCCATCTGCTGCCGCATGCGCTTCTGCTGCGGCCTGATGAGCATGAAATAGAAAATGGCGATCAAGCCCACTATGAGCACTATGGACATCCAGCTGCCGCTAGAACCTGATTGAGCCAACATCCCTGACATTTCAGCCTGCCTTTCCCACCTTTACCTGGCTCCCCGCCTCGCGGGGTCCTTCATGTTAAAAGCTCTTTTGCCCGGAAAACCCTGCCTATCCTCGCAACCTTGCCATGTGAGGAACTCAATCTCCGGGTATGCGCTCGCTCCAACCATCCCACTCCCGGACCAACTTTAACATTCTACCAGCCTCTATCGCGGACCTGCAATCCGACATCAGCCTCCGCATGAAGGCCAGGTTGTGCCAGGTCAAAAGGCGGTGCGCCAGTATCTCGTTCAGGGAATGCAGGTGCCTGAGATAGGCTCGCGAGAAGCGCTCGCAGGCGGGGCAGCCGCAACCTTCCTCCAGAGGCCGGGGATCGCGCCGATAGCGGGCGTGTCGCAGGTTCAACCTGCCCTCTGCGGTCATGGCCAAGCCGTTGCGCGCCAGGCGGGTGGGAAGCACGCAGTCGAAGAGGTCGACTCCCATGGCCACCGCCTGCAGTATCCCCTCCGGATCCCCGATCCCCAGCAAATGGCGGGGCTTGTCACCGGGCAATATGGATATCTGCGCTTCCAGGCAGACCAGCATGGCCTCACGTGGCTCCCCCACCGAGAGACCTCCGATGCCGTAGCCGGGAAAGCCGAGCTCCGCGGTCTCTCGAGCGCTCCTCTCCCTCAGGTCCTCGAACGTGCCTCCCTGCACGATTCCGAAGAGCATCTGGTCCTCGCGCCTGCGCGCCGCCAGCGACCTGCGCGCCCATTCCAGAGTGGTCTCCACCGCCCTTTCAGCCTCACCCCTTTCCGCGGGATAGGCTACGCAATGATCAAGGGTCATGGCCACGTCCGACCCCAGCTTCTCCTGCGCCTCCACCGCCAACTCCGGCGTCAGCAGATGCTCCGTTCCGTCGTATACGGAGCGGAAAAGCACCCCCTCCTCGCGCACGCGCAGGGTGGGCGAAAGGGAAAACACCTGGAATCCGCCACTATCGGTAAGGATAGGGTGCGGCCATCCCATGAAGGCATGCAGCCCGCCCATCTCATGAATCAGTTCCGCGCCTGGCCTCAGGAAAAGATGGTAGGTGTTAGCCAGGATCATACGGTAGCCCAGGCTTTCCAGCTCCCAGGGTGCCATGGCCTTCACGGTGGCACGCGTTCCCACCGGCAGGAAAACGGGGGTGCTTACCTCGCCGTGGGCGGTCCGTAACACCCCCACACGCGCGCGCGTCCCGGCATCGCGGCATAGAACCTCGAACCCGGGTCTACTTTTCCCTCCTCCTCCCTGTGCCATGCCGCATATCATAAAGGCGTGCCCTGCTTCAGGCAACACCATTCCGACCAGGGCCACGGCCTATGGCTGACAGGCCTTAAGCGATAAGGCAAAGCGTCGACGCATGAGCCGGACCCGCATCAGCTTTCCTCCCGGCCGGAAAGCGAGCTTTCCCTCCACCCGTGCGGATAGAAGAACAGGCAGGCGTCTCCAAAGCTCAAGAAGCGGTAGCGTTTCTCAACCGCTTTCCGATATGCCTCCAGGACCAGCTCCCTTCCCGCAAAAGCGCTCACCAGCACCAGCAAGCTGGAGCGCGGCAGATGGAAGTTGGTGAGCAGGAGGTCCACGGCTCGGAAGCGATGCCCGGGCACGATGAAGAGATCGGTTTTTCCATGGAAAGGCGCCAAGCCTTCCTCGCCCGCGGCGGTTTCCAGGCCGCGCACCACCGTGGTCCCCACCGCGAGCACCCTCCCGCGACGACCCCGGGCCGCGTTCACCGCCTCGCATACGCCCTCGTCCACGTGCAACTCCTCGCTGTGCATGTGGTGCTCTTCCACTTCCTCCACCGCGATGGGTCGGAAGGTGTCCAACCCAACGTCAAGCCTCAGAAAAGCCAGATCAACGCCTTTCTGCCGCAAACTCTCCATGATCCCGGACTCGAAATGCAGACCGGCGGTGGGGGCGGCTGCCGAGCCCGTTTCCACCGCGTAAACGGTCTGATATCTCTCAGGGTCTTCGAGGCTTTCCCTTATATAGGGGGGCAGAGGTACCTCGCCCAGGCGCTCCACCAGCTCATCCTGCAACCAGGGCTCCGCGGGCGACATGCGTATCCTTACCTTGCCTCCTTCCTCCACTTCCAGCACCTCTGCCTCGAGCTCACCCCGGCCGAAGGCCACCCTGGTGCCCGCCCGCAACCTGCGCGCCGGCCTCGCCAGCGCTTGCCATTCACCGCTTTCGTCCCTTGACAGGAGGAGAAACTCCACTCCGCCACCGCTTCCCGTCTTCCGCCCGCGCAGCCTCGCCTTCCTGACCCGGGTGCGGTTGAAAACGGCGCAATCCCCTTTACCGAGGTATTCCAGAAGATCGGGAAAAAGTCGATGGCGTATCTCGCCGGTCTCGCAGTTTACCGCCAGGAGGCGAGACGCGCTGCGTGGCTTGACGGGTCTCTGCGCGATAAGCTCAGCGGGAAGATGGTAGTCAAAGAGGCTGGCCTTCATGCCTTTTCCTTCTTGCGGCGATCGTAACGCTCGCGCTCGCTGAGGATGCAGCCGCAATAGGGTTGGGTGTACATGCCCCTCTCCCTCGCCTTCTCCAAGGTGTCCCGATAGGCCTCCCTCCCGTCCCAGATCACGAATTCCAGACCGCGGCTGCGGCAAACGGAGCTTCCCAGCAAGCCCAGCAGCTCATGGTCCTGGTAGGGACTTGCGAAGAGGGTGGTGGTGACGGCGGTAAACCCCTCCTCCAGGGCGAGATCTGCGGCACGGCGCAGTCGCAGCCGGTAACACATCTCGCAGCGGCTTTCCTCGCGAAAGGCCACCGCCCTCAGCCATTCCTCAGGCTGGTAGGGAAGAACGGTATAAACCAGGTTCTCTGTGGTCATCAGCTCCTCGAAGCTCTCCAGCCTCCTGCGGTATTCGCGAAAAGGGTGCACGTTGGGGTTAAAAAAGAGAAAACGTGGCTCCCACGCCGGGGGAGCGAATTCACGCAGCGCCGAGAGGGCGCATGGCCCACAGCAGGCGTCGACGAGGATGCCGCGCATATCGTTCACCTCTGAGTCACCTTCTGATCGTTACCGCTTAACCCTCGCGCCCCACAGCTCCAAACGCGGGTACTTAAAGCTGAGCCGACCCACCTCACATCACCTTCAATGGGTTAGAAAAGGGTGTCCCCGCGTCCCCATTCCAACCCCAGGTGACGGTAAGCGTTTTCGGTGGCGATCCGGCCTCGCGGGGTCCGCTGCATGAAGCCGATCTGAAGCAGGTAGGGCTCGTGTACCTCCTCGATGGTGTCGATCTCCTCGCCCACCGAGACGGCTATGGTGTTCACCCCCACCGGACCGCCGCCGAACTTCTCGATGATGGTGAGGAGGATCATCTTATCCACCTTGTCCAGCCCCATTTCGTCCACCTCGAAAAGCGCCAGGGCCTCGCATCCCACCTCGAAGGTGATCCTCCCCGCCGCCCTTACCTGCGCGTAATCGCGCACGCGTCGCAGCAGGCGGTTCGCGATGCGCGGAGTACCCCGCGAGCGCCGGGCCAGTTCTCGCGCTCCCTCCTCGTCGATGTCCACGTTTAGGATGCGCGCGGAGCGCATGATGATGGCCTGCAGCTCATCCTGGCTGTAATAGTCCAGCCTGCTCTGCACCCCGAAGCGGTCGCGCAACGGCGAGGTGAGGAGCCCGGCTCGCGTGGTCGCTCCCACCAGGGTGAAAGGGGGCAGGTCAAGGCGTATGGAGCGCGCCGCCGGGCCCTTGCCCACGATGATGTCCAGCTTGAAATCCTCCATGGCGGGGTAGAGGACCTCTTCCACGGCGCGGTTCAGGCGATGGATCTCGTCGATGAAGAGCACGTCTCCCGGCTCCAGGTTGGTGAGAATGGAGGCCAGGTCTCCCGCGCGCTCCAGAGCGGGACCAGAGGTCTGGCGGCAGGAAACGCCCATCTCGTTGGCGATGATCCCGGCCAGGGTGGTCTTCCCTAAACCGGGGGGGCCAGAGAGGATGACGTGGTCAAGGGGCTCCCTGCGACCCTTCGCTGCGGATATGAATATCTCCAGGTGCTCGCGGATGCGATCCTGGCCTATGAACTCAGAGATCCAGCGAGGCCTGAGGGTGAGGTCGAGATCGCCCTCGCCCTCCAGGGGCTCAGGATCGAGCAACCTCCCGTCTCCAGCCTCCAGATCTCCCGAGATCTCCTCTCGTTCCTCTTCCATTAGCTTTTCTTCTTTCCGCCATGAGAGCCACACGCCGCATGTTTCATGCGGGGGGCGTCAGCCTCCTCCCAGTCGCTTCAGGGCGTATTTCAAGAGATCCTCCAGGCTCGGCCGCTCGGCCGCGTATCCCTCCAGCGCGCGCCTGGCCTCCTGGGTCGAGTACCCCAGCTCCTTAAGCGCCTCCCTCGCCTCCCTGAGCATGTCTCCTTCCGCGGCTCCCACCGTCATGCCCGCCTGCATGCCCTCCGGCACGAGCTTGTCCTTCAGTTCCACGATCATCCTCTGGCCGCTCTTCTTTCCCACTCCGGGAACGGAGGTCAAGGACTCGAGGTCCTCGGAGGCGAGAAGTTTGATAAAGGTGTCGGGGTCGTAGGCCGAGAGCACCGCCAAGGCGACCTTAGGCCCTATTCCGGTCACCGTTATCAGCTTCTGGAACACCTCCCTTTCGGCGCGCCCCGCGAAACCATAGAGCTGGAGAAGGTCTTCCTTCACGTGCAGATAGCCATAGAGTCTGACCTTTTGCCCCACCGCAGGGAGGGATTGGAGGGTGGACCCGGAGACGTAAAGCGAGAGCCCTACCCCGCCCACATCGATCACCACTCCTTCGCCTCCCTTTTCCGCCAGCACTCCCTGAACGTAATCTATCACCGCTTCCTCCCGTCAGTGGCCTTCAAGCCTCAGGAACGACCAAGGCGGTCGCTTCCTTCCCGCGCCGCGATAGATGCTGGCCGCGCGCCTCCGTCTTCCATCGACCCCGTCCCTTCGTCCATCGCTGGCGCGTCCTTCCCCCCTTCCAGCCCCTCTATCCTTCCGCCTGTGCCCCCTGCACGATAACTGTTCGCTCCCGTTCGCTGGTCATCGACTCACCGACTCCGGCAACATTCACAGCGGTCCTGCCTGGCATATTGTTCCATGTTCGCGTATTCGGCCATCAAAGCCAGGCCGTCGCCACGGAACACACGCCTATGCCTTTCGCTCATCCCGATTCCCTCTTTCTGTGCAGTGGTTTTCTCGGGGCGGAGCCCCTTGCCTTTTCCTCCACGCGTCCCAGCATCTTCTCGCGGTGGGCATGGCATATGGCAAGCGCCAGGGCGTCGCTGGCGTGGGATGACCCCGGGTCCTCCTCCAGCCGCAGCAGCGCCTTGACCATGTATTCCACCTGCTTCTTATCTGCCCGCCCATGTCCGACCAGTGATTGCTTGACCTGCAAGGGGGTGTACTCCTCCACCCCCACTCCCGCGTGCGCGGCCGCCAGGATGATCCCTCCCCTGGCCTGTCCTACCACCATGGCGCTGCGGGCGTTGGCGCTGAAGAACAGCTCCTCAAGCACCACCAGGTCGGGATGGTAGCGTTCAATGAGCTCGCTCACCTCATGGTATATCTTAGCAAGGCGCGCCGACATGCTTTCGCGCGGCGAGGTTTCTATACCGCCGAAACCGAGGGCCTTCAGGACGTCCCCTTTTTTCTCGATCACGCCGTAACCGGTGGAGGAGAGGCCGGGGTCTATGCCCATGATGATCATCGCATCCGCCGCGTGCTATTCCTCGGAAAGTTCCTCGAGGATGTCGTCCGGGATATCGAAATTGGCGTACACTTCCTGCACGTCCTCGTATTCCTCCAGCGCATCCACCAGCCTGAGGACCTTTTTGGCCGCCTCCTTGTCCAGTTTCACGGTGTTTTTGGGAAGCATGGTGACTTCCGCCGATGCGGGCTCGAAGCCCTTTTCCTTCAAGGCCTCCACCACGCCACGGAAGGATTCGGCGTCGGTGATGATCTCCCAGTGGTCGTCCTCGGTGGCCATGTCCTCCGCACCCGCCTCCAGAGCCGTCTCGAGCAGAAGATCCTCGTCCACTCCGGCGTCCTTGTTGACGATGATATTTCCCTTTTTCTCGAACATCCAGGCGACCGACCCGGAAGTCCCCAGGCTGCCTCCGGTGCGGGAGAAGATGCGGCGGATGTCCGCCGCCGCGCGGTTGCGGTTGTCCGTCATCACGTCCACCATGATGGCCACCCCATTGGCGCCATAGCCCTCGTAAACGATCTTCTCGAAGTTCTCGCCAGAGCCTTCCCCGGTGCCACGCTTGATGGCCCGCTCGATGTTCTCTTTGGGCATGGAATAGCTCTTGGCCTTCTCGATGGCGTTCGCCAGGGCTATGTTCACGTCGGGATTTCCTCCCCCCTCACGCGCCGCCACGATGATGGCACGCGAGAGCTTGCTGAAGAGCTGCCCGCGCTTCGCGTCCTGAACTCCCTTCTTATGCTTGATCGACGACCACTTGGAATGTCCAGACATCTCCTCCTCCTGTCCCTGGGGTCACCTATCCCCTTCCCGTTTCCTCCACCACGCGCAGGAAATAGCGGTGTATCCTCTCATCACCCGTAAGCTCGGGATGAAAGGCCGATACAAGCATGCCGTCCTCGCGGGCTATCACCGCCCTTCCATTGTGCTCGCCCAGCACGCTGACCGCCGGCCCCACCTCCTCGATCCATGGAGCACGGATGAAAACCGCCCGGAAGGGTCGCTCTTGGTCCTCGATGCCCTCGATCCTGAGGTCCACCTCAAAGCTGTCGACCTGGCGGCCATAGGCGTTGCGCCTCGCCGTGATGTCCATGAGCCCCAGCAGGGGCTGATCGCCCTCCACCAGGCGTCTGGCGAGCACGATCAGTCCCGCGCAGGTACCGTACACCGGCATTCCCTGCCTGACCAGCTCCTTCACCTCCTCCAGGAACCCGCAGGCGATCATGAGCTTGCCGATGGTGGTGCTCTCCCCACCCGGTATTATCAAGCCCGAGCAGAGATGGAGCTCGGCGGGGTACTTCAATGCCACCCCTCGAGCTCCTGTCCTTTCCAGCATATTCAGGTGCTCGCGCACCGCTCCCTGCAGGGCGAGCACTCCGATGGTCGGTTTCTTCATCCCTTATCCAGCGCTCCTGCTTCGTCAAACTTTCCGCCCGCGGTCAACCCATACTTAACGGCGACGCTTTATCACCCGCAGCTGATGGCCCCTTCACCAGCCCCGGAACTGGATGAGGTTTTCCGGTCCGATCTCGGAGATCTCAAGCCCCGCCATGGCCTTTCCGATCCCACGCGAGACCTCTGCGAGCACTTTGGGGTCGTCATAATGGGTCACCGCCCTCACGATGGCGCGCGCCCTCGAGGCAGGGTCCTCTGATTTGAATATCCCCGAGCCCACGAAAACCCCGTCCGCCCCCAGTTGCATCATCAGCGCGGCGTCAGCGGGCGTGGCTATGCCCCCGGCGGAGAAATTGACCACCGGCAGGCGCCCGTTCTCCGCCACCCAGCATACCAGGTCGTATGGCGCCCCCATTTCCTTGGCTACCGTCATCAACTCGTCCCTGGGGGTTACGGTCAGGCGCGCGATCTCGGCGTTGATGGTACGCATATGCCGTACCGCCTCCACCACGTTGCCCGTGCCAGCCTCGCCTTTGGTGCGGATCATGGCCGCGCCCTCACCTATCCGCCTCAGGGCCTCTCCCAGGTTGATGGCGCCGCAAACGAAGGGCACAGTGAAACGCCATTTGTCGATATGGTTCTTCTCGTCTGCGGGGGTGAGCACCTCGCTCTCATCGATATAATCCACCCCCAGGGCCTCAAGGATCTGCGCCTCCACGAAATGGCCTATCCTCGCTTTGGCCATGACCGGTATGGTCACCGCTTCCATGATGGCCTCTATAACCCCGGGGTCGGCCATCCTCGCCACCCCACCGGCCGCGCGGATATCCGCTGGCACGCGCTCCAGGGCCATCACCGCCACCGCTCCGGCCTCTTCAGCGATCATCGCCTGCTCGGGGGTGGTGACGTCCATGATCACCCCACCCTTGAGCATCTCGGCCAGACCGGTCTTTACCCTTAACGTCCCTTTTTCCTCCATTTTCCGGTCCCTCCAGACCACCACCACTAATAAAAGCCCCCCTTGGGCTCTCTAATCCAAATATAGCCCATAGGTTCATGGCTATCAAACCAGCCCACATAGAGCACGATATCCTGCCGCGATCAAACGCTGGGGGAAAGCCCGCTTCCTCTCGCCAGACCTGCCTGCCTTACTTGAAGAACGAGGCGGCTTTATATATCTTGCGATCCAGGATGCATCTTGTTTGGATGATGTGGATATCGCCGGCGCAAGATCCCGCTTTGCCGTGAAGTTCTCGCTATCACCGAGAAGCCGTAGACATATCAGCCCCTTCGGTAGCGACTTGCCCCACGAGGGTTAACCAAAGCGCCCAGTCCGCCATACACTAGGGATCAGGTGGGTAGTTCCCCGCGCAGGCGTGCCTCCATCATAGCCTGGTTGTACATGCCCTCCATGCCGGACATGGCACGCAGTCGTCGGATGCGCTCCTCTATGGGGGGGTGAGTGTCCCAGATGCTCGAGCGCGAGAAGTGACCAGACCGGGCCTCCTTCTTGAAAGGCTGCACGATAAAAAGATGCGCCGTGGCCTTGCTGGTGCGCGGGAAGGGCTTGGCCTGCGAGGATAGCTTCTCCAGCGCGCTCGCCAGCCCCTCCGGGTAGCGCGTCAGCTTGGCCCCCGTGGCGTCGGCCAGGAACTCGCGCTTGCGGGAGATGGAGAGCTGCAGGAGCTGGCCGATGATGGGGGAGAGGATGAGGAAGACCAGCCCGATCACCAGGAGAATGGCCGCGAATGCGCCGCCTCCTTCGCCGCCTCCGCCCCGGCCGCGGTCGCGGTCCCCGAACATGCCGCCCCAGAAGATCATGCGCACAACGATATCCGCGAAGATCACCAGCAGCGCCACCAGCACCACCACCATGCACATGTAGCGGATATCGTAGTTGCCGATATGGGACATCTCGTGGGCCAGAACTCCCTCCAGCTCCAGGCGATTGCAGTTCTCGAGCAAGCCGGTGGTCACGGCAATGGCCGCATGTTCCGGGTCCCTGCCGGTTGCGAAGGCGTTCATGGCCGGGGTGTCGATGATGTAGGTGCGGGGAGCGGGAAGGCCAGCCGCCAGGGCCAGCCCCTCCACGGTGTTCACGTAGTAGGGGAACTCCTCTCTCGTCACCGGCCTCGCGCCCGCGGAGGCCAGGGCTATCTTGTCGCTGTTGTAGTAGCTAACAAGCGAGGTGATGGTGGCGATGATGGCCGCTATCACCAGGCCGGTGATGGCGTAGTCGAATCCCCACACATAACCCACGCTGAAACCGATGACCAGGATCACCAGGATGAAAACGCTCACCAGCAGGGCCGACTTCATCTTGTTCTTGGAGATCTGGTCGTAGAAACTCAACTCTCCATCTTCCCTTTCTGACTGCCCAGCCCGATCCGCCACCGGCCAGGCTTACCATATGAACCTACCATCGATCCCTCCGGGAAACCCCATCCCCTGGAGGGTCCCCTTTGCGGCCTAGAACTGCACCTTGGGCGCCTCGCGCTCCGCCGCCACCTCGATCTCGAAGTACTCACGGGGCTTGAAGGTGTTGGAGAACATCCCCGCGATGATGTTGGCGGGGAAGCGCTGGCGGTTGGTGTCGTAGGTCATGACGCTGTCGTTATAGAACTGTCGCGCGAAGGCTATCTTGGACTCGGTACCCGAGAGCTCCTCCTGCAGCATGAGGAAGTTCTGGTTGGCCTTCAGGTCTGGGTAAGCCTCCGCCACCGCGAAGAGGCTTTTCAAGGCCTGCGTGATCATGTTCTCCGCCTGCGCCTGCTCTCCCACTGTCTGGGCGTTGATGCCCATGGCCCGCGCCTGGGTCACCTTCTCGAAGACTTCCTTTTCGTGGCTGGCGTAACCTTTCACCGTCTCCACCAGGTTGGGAATGAGGTCATACCTGCGTTTGAGCTGCACGTCGATCTGGTGCCAGGCGTTGTCCACCCGGTTACGGTCCCTCACCAGCTTGTTGTAGATACCGATCACCGAGACGATGAGGAGAAACACCAGAACCCCTATGATTATCAGGGCCCACACCATTGCCGTACCTCCTTTCTTTAAGGGTCATTCTAACATATGTGAACATGCGCCGGACTGACCGAACCCCCGCACGGTTGACCCTTCCTCGAGGTTGATGGAATACATGCACGGTCGCTGCTATTATCGTCCTTTATTCCCGCTGCCTTTATCCATTCCGCGTAAAGCCGCGATCGTGCATGTACGGTTCGGCGAGCCTTCGTGGCTATATATCGATCTCATCGGGTTTCCGTCATTGTGGTCACTCGCCAAAGGCTTGCGGTCAAAGCAGGTGGGCGAGGCCATCGCCTATAAAGCGTCCTCCCAGCACGATCAGGAAGGTCCCGCACGCCAGGATGATGTAGTTATAGGCCCGGTCGGAGATGAAGCGCTTGCCCGTAACCACCAGGAAAGCCACCAGAAAATACCATAGCAAGTCCGCCATGATGTGTCCGGTATAAAAGGAGAGCACCCCCGCTACCCCCCGCTCCATGGACCTGAGCAGCCAGCTCAAACCGAAAGTGGCCCACCATAGCGACCAGTAAGGATTGGAGATGCTGGTGGTAAGGCCGGCGGTGAAGGGACCGATCCTCCTGCCGTCTGTGGCATGGAGGTCGACGCGCAGCCTGCCGTCCCTGACGTCCAGCGCCATGCCCATCCCCATCCAGAAGATGAAGGCCCCGCCCGCTACCCCTACCACCCCGAAGAAGAGGTCGTTTCCCACCACCCTGTCCAATCCCAGCACCAGGAGCACTATGAGGCTGGCCTCCAGCACGGCGTGCCCGGCCACCAGCAGGGGCGCGGCCTTGAACCCGCGGCGATACGATTCGTTAATGGTCACCGTGAGAAGGGGGCCGGGCATAAGAGCGCCGGAAAGCCCCACCCCCAACGATACGAAGAAGATGGCGGTGAGGCTCATGCCTTACCACCCATAATGCGCGCGCAAGCGCTCCATCCCCGCGTCCACCTCGGCGATGAGGGCTTGGAACAGCTCCTGCGACACCGCTGCCACGCACGAGAGATGCCCATCCCTCCCGGACGCCAGCAAGGGATATCCCTCCAGGGGACGGCCGAAGGCGTCGCCGATGGCCACCCCCGCCTCACGCGCTATCAGCCCCGCCGCCGCCAGGTCATAGGAGGAATTGTTGAGCACGTGACCGTGTCCCGCGCGCAGAAACATCCCCTCCACCTGCGGCACCTCGCGTATCATGCGGTCCCCGACATCCACGTAGGCGTCGAGTTGTCCTGTGAGCAGGCGCGTTATGCAGAAAGTGGCGCTGCCGAGATCGAAGATGCCGCCGTCTACGCTGGAGGTGTCGATAAGTTCCTCCAGCACCAGCGCGGTGGGGAGGGCGGGACGCCCTCTGAAACCCAGGGTCCAGAAGAGGGTGGCGAGGTCGTTATGGGGATGGAGCACGATCTCCCGTTCCTCGCCTCCCAGCTCCATGCGCGCGCCCTCCCCGCGCACCGCCTCGAATACGGCGTCGTTCTTTATCTCCTGCACCAGACCGTAAGCGACATCCCCCAGGGTGAGCGCTCGCCCCGCGTCGGGTTCGTAGGGGGCAGCCGCTATGGAAACACAGCAGGCCTCGAGCCCCGCCGCCGCGGGGCGCGTGCCGTCTATGGGGTCCACTACCAGCACCCACGAGGGGCGCCCACTGCTGACCAATCCGCGGTCCTCCGAGAAATAAGCCACCTCCGGAAGCTCTGCAAGCCGTTCCTCCACCCTTCTTTCCGCCACCTCGTCGATGGCGAAGGTGGAATCGCCGCTAGCCCCCCTCCCCTCCATACGCCGCGCCGCCTTCACCCCGAGGTGGGGCCGCACCAGCTCTCGCACCTCGGCGGACAGGACGCGGCAGATATCCATCACTTCCTCAAGGCGCATCACGCTTTCCTTTCCATGTTCTTTCCATCGCCTCCCTGTACGCCTCCTCCACCTGGATAACCAGTTTGTCCCATGAGAACTCCCTGGCCCTCTCCAGGGCCTCCTTTGCCATGCTCTCTCGCCTCGCCTCATCTTCCACCAGCTCCAGCACCCCTGCCGCCAGGGCTGCGGCGTCCCCGGGAGGCACCAGGACTCCATACCTGCCCTCTCCCAACAGGGCGCGATATCCGGGGATGTCCGAGGCCACCACCGGCGTCCCGCAGGCCATGGCCTCCACCAGCACCATGCCAAAGCTCTCCATGCCCAGCGACGGTGCGACCATGACACGCGCGGAGCGATAGGCGGCCGGCACCGCGTCATCCGTCAGCCTTCCCAGCCATACCACACCCTCGCGTTCATCGCCGGGGTCATCACATCCCACTACCAGCAACTTCACCTCTGGGCGTCTCTTCCTTACCTCCACCAAGGCCTCGAGCAGCACGCGCAAGCCCTTCCTCGGCTCGTCCCTCCCCACGAAGACGACATAGAAAGCCTCCGGATCTAGGTTCCGCAGCCTCGCTCCCTCGGGAACGAAGGCCTCCGTGTCTATGCCGTTGGGGAGCACCCGGTACTGACCCGGGAAATAACGCCCCACCAACTCCAGGGCCGCCTGACTGACCACCGCTCTCACGTCTATCCTCTCTGCAATCCGTGCCAGCAAAGGCGAGGCCAGCCGGTAGCCCACGCTTCCCTCCTCTCTGGCGGCATGGAAGGTCGCGAGCACGGCGCAGCGCGAGAAAAGCAGCGCCAGCATGGATACGCTGGGTATGAGAGGCTCGTGCAAGTGCAATAGGTCGAAGCGGCCCTCCTCCAGTATGCGCCTGACCCTGGCCGCGACGCGGGGCCCGAAGGAGATATTGGCCCGCGAGCGGTTGGCGGAGACCGCGAAGGAGCGGCCGGCGGAACGGAACCCCTCTTCGTCCCTGCCGCCCGGGGCCACCACCGTCACCGTATGGCCACGGCGCCGCAGGTATGAGGACAACTGCTCCACGTGGCGGTTCACGCCCCCGGGGACGTCCCAATCGTAAGGCGACACCATCCCTATATTCATGAGCTCAACTCTTGAAGATGGGCTGGAACATGTGCCACTGCGTGGGGTCCTCGCGTATGAAACCCTCCAGCACCTTTGCCAGTTTCTGGGTGTTTACCTGCACGTCCCTGCGGGTGTCCCCCGTGACCTCCACCTCGAGAGGAGGGCCGACGTGCCCGTGGTAAGCCCCGTCACGCTTTATGGTAAGACACGGTAGGATGGCGGTACCCAGTTTCACCGCCAGCAACGCCGGGCCGATGGGCATCATGATCTTCTCGCCGAAAAACTCCACCTCCACCCCGCTCCCGGCGATCAGGCGGTCCGAGAGCAGGCAGACCATGCCGTTCTGCGTCAACACCTCGATGACCTTCTCCACCGTGTTCTCCCCCAGGGGGATGATGCGGATGCCCATGCGCCTGCGCAACTCGGTGTGGAACTCATACATGGGGCGCGGTTTGAGCACTTCGGCGACTGCCCAGAAGGAAGGGTATTTATGCCCCACCCAGCCCCCTATCAAGTCCCAGCTGCCATAATGCGGCAGGGCCAGCACCACGCCCTTGCCCTTCTCCAGACACTTGTCGAACCATTCCACTCCATGAGGCACCACCAGGCGGTCCACCTCCTCGGGCGAAAGATGATAGCAGCGAAGGAAATCCACCCAGTAACGGGCGTAGTTATGGAAGCTGCGCCGCGCCATCCGCCTCCATTCCCGGGGCGATCCCTCCGGGCTCACGCGGCGCATATTCTCGTAAACGATCTCGCGCTTGCGGCGGGAGAGGCGATAGGCCACTTCGGCCATCCCCACCGCCACGCCGTGGGTCACCCACACCGGCAGGAGGCCCACAAGCCCGCACGAACCGCGGAAGAAATAATATTTAAGGTAACCGGGGATATCGTCACGAAAGCGCTCTTTCTCCTCTGTCATCGCCGCCCTCCTCAGCTGTCTTTCCCGGAGGCGTCCTTTTCACGCGCCCCTATATAGATGACCACGACGCGGTGCGCCAGGGTCTCCGCGCCCAGCGCCAGCACCACGTAAAGCGGCCCCCTGAAGACCCACGGATTCGACGTCAAGCCGTAAACGAACAGGGCCAGCCCGAAAAAGAGCAGGCGAAGGGGCCGCGCCAGCAACCCCACGTTGCACGCGATACCCAGCCCTTCCGCCCGCGCCTTCACATACGATATCAACGACGAGAGCACCATGTAGGCCGCCACCATAAAAGCGATGTCGTAGATCTCCCGGTCGGCGAAATAATACAGGGCACCGAGGGAGAAAAAGAAGTCCGCGGCGCGGTCGGCAGTGGAGTCATAAAAGGACCCGAAGGTGCTGACGCGTCCCGTCAGCTTGGCCACCTGGCCATCCCAGATGTCGAGCAGGCCGGCCAGTAACAGCAACCAGGCGCCCAACACGAAACGCCCCACGGCGAAGTAATAACCGGTAACGCCGGCCACGATCACCGAAAGGGAGGTGATTAGGTTGGGCGAGAGCGCGCGTCCCAGTGCCCATCCCAGGGGGTGAAAAACAGCGCTTGAAAACCTCCTCAGCCCCTCGTTGACGCTCCAGGTCCTCTGCATTTCGCCCTCCCTCGTGAAGTCGCCAGCATATTATAGCCGGTCATGAAAGACCACCGTGTCTCCCCTCCCTGGCAGCGCTCCAGTCAACCGCCCTGAACGTCTCTTCTTCATCAAATCAGCAGGGAGGGCCCTCTCGTCCTGCCGACCGTGGGCGGCAAAATCGGCATTCTGGCGTTTATCCTCCTGCCCCTGAAAGCGCTTGCAATGCCACGCGATCGGCCATGAATCCTTCCTCCCGCGCATGGCAGCGGACGGCAGGGGTTTTACAACCCCGACCCGCCGATCTTTGTTTATCCATCAAGCCTTATAAATAGCGCTTTCGGCCACCGCCCTGCCGGTTGTTCAGGGACATCGAGCGAGGCCAGGCATGAAGATGACCCCCTTACCCCGCCAATAAGCGGGGCCCGGCTCGCATGCCTCACACCACCCCCGGGCCTCAGGTGAGGGGGCCGTAGAAAACACTGATGATGGTGCAACTCTCATCGCCGGTGAGAAAGGGCCCGTGCGCGATCCCCGCCGGGAAGAAGGCAAAGTGGCCCGCACGGTATACCTCCTCCTCGCCGCCCTCCAGCCTTTGCCTCAGCTCGCCCTCCAGGATATAGGCGGCCTCGTCAGATGATATGTGGGAGTGCCCCGGCATCTCGCAATGGGGCTCAAAATGGATGAGCATGATCTGCCCCCCGCCGCGCGGGTCCATGTAAAGAACCTTCATCTGCGCGCGGGGGAAGTCCGCCGGAACCCACTCCAGGTTGTCCTGGTGAACCACAAACCTGTCCATGTATCTCCTTTCCGCCCGGCTTGGCCGCATTTGATTCTCTGGGCCTCTGAACCGCCCGCTGGCTTAGGGCAAGACCTCCGCGCTTCTCATCTCTGCCGCGGCCGTTGCTTTCTATCCCTTGATTCACCCTTTTATATGTTCGTGCTCAATACCATGGACGGACACCGAGGTCTTCGAGTCGGGAGAGTAGTTCCTCCGCGGAAACGCGCGCCTTATACCCCGTCGCCCTGATCTGCAGCTCGATAAGCCCTTCGGAGTCGAATGTCTTGCCGATCACCGCGCGATAAGGTATGCCGATGAGGTCGGCATCGGCGAACTTCACCCCCGCGCTCTCCTC
>MU158530.1:0-13445 GCA_015711875.1 Candidatus Solincola jinzensis
GTGCCAGCCGATCGGGGAGCGACCGGCTCAGTTCCACAACCGCCTGAGTGAGCTCCACCCGCTGTGTAGCTGCAGCGCCCAACTCACGCCGGGCCGAGGACGCCACTGCGCTCTCGTACTCCTGCAGAAGCTCGACGACGTCCTCCCCGTCGAGCCCAACTTGCGAAGCCACACGGGCGATTTGCTGGACAAAGGCCTGCACACGCTCGCGACCTGCGACGATGTTGCCGAGGACGTTGCCGATCTGACGTGCCCGCAACCGACGTTGTGCCCCATCGGTTGCCGTTGCCACCAAAGCGCGGACACTCTCCAGCGCCTTCTTTGCGTCGCCTGCCTTCACATGGATCTTGACTTCATCTACAAACTTCATTCGGTTCTCGTTGCAGGCCAATGGAAAGAGCCTCGAGGTAATGCCTCGCCCTTTCTCCGTTAGGGCGCGCAACGTTGCCAAGCTTCGCTAAGGCATGACGGCTGGAGCATCCAGGGCGGTAATGCTCACTTGCTTTCTGTCCTTCCCCCTCTTTTCGTACCGCACCACGCCGTCAATTTTGGCAAACAACGTAAAATCCTTGCCCATGCCCACGTTTTCACCGGGGTAAATGCGGGTACCTTTCTGGCGAACCAAGATGTTGCCGGCTCGAACCAGTTGGCCACTGTATTTTTTCACACCGAGGCGCTGCCCCGCACTGTCTCGTCCGTTTCGCGAACTCCCCCCTGCTTTCTTGTGTGCCATAAGCTTCCTCCTACGACTTCAGCTTGGGATCCGGAGTCAGATGACCCACCCTAAGAAGCCGACGGCATTCCTGCATCACCCGCTCTGGATCTCGGCTTCTTCTTGGTCATCACGAAACCGAAATTCCATCCACCTTTATGTAAGTATACGCCTGACGGTGTCCTCTCAATCGGCGATAATTCTTCCTTCGCTTCATCTTGAATACGAGGATCTTTCTCCCCTTGGCTTGCTGAATGATTTGTCCGGTCACCGTCGCCTGGGCCACCTGAGGAGTCCCGATTTGGACATCCCCCTCTCGGGACACCATCAAGACATCGTTCAGTGTCACCCGGTCTCCCACATTCCCTTCCAGTTTCTCCACCCGAATGACGTCTCCTACCCCGACCCTATATTCCTTGCCGCCTGTTCTGACTAC
Organism: Candidatus Solincola jinzensis; assembly: GCA_015711875.1. The sequence goes on from MU158530.1 coordinate 1,149, forward strand.
TGCATACATGGGACACCTCGTTAACAGAAATGCAAGAATAAAAATTAATCTATTTTTCGTCCTGCGTCAACCGTTCGAAATATCTCGCCGCCTGGTCACCATTTCAAAGCTCTTACCCATCCGATCCTGATGTCACATGGATGCATCATCCAAAAAAACCTAGGCCTCGATGATATTGAACTGTTCCTGATGGAATCCCGACTTGCCTTTGATCATGATCTTCTTCTTTAGCTTCCGTTCCAACTCTTCCACCCCCGTCCTCTCTTCCTCGTATAGAAGCCTCGCAATTTCCGGATTGACCTCCACCATGATGTTATGTCCTCCAAGTTCTGAGGAAGTTCTTTCAATCTGCCGGAAAATGTCATAGCAGACGGTGGTTTTCGATTTAATGAATCCAGAGCCTTCGCAGTACGGACAGGTTTCGCTGAGGATCCTGGTTAGGTTTTCCCGGGTACGCTTTCGGGTCATTTCCACGAGCCCGAGATCCGAAATCTTGAAAATGTTGGTCTTCTGCCGGTCTTTCTTGATGGCCTCCTCAAGTACCTGATGCACCTTTTCACGATCTCCCTCTCTCTCCATATCGATGAAGTCGATGATAATGATGCCCCCGATGTCACGCAACCTGAGCTGGCGAACCACTTCCGCCGCCGCCTCTATATTGGTGCGCAGCACCGTCTCCTCCAGGGACTTATCCCCCACATACCTGCCGGTGTTGACGTCGATGGCCGTGAGGGCCTCGGTGTTGTCGATGACGATGGTGCCCCCCGAGGGCAGGGGCACCTCCCTCCTCAGGGCATCGCGGATCTGGCGGTTTATGTCAAGGGCCTCGAATACCGGGGTCTCGTCAGCGTAGCGCACCACGCGGTCAGCGAGATCCGGCGCCACCATTTTCAGGTACTGCTTGATGCGCCGGAAGGAACGATGGGAATCCACCAGCACGCGCTCGAAGCTGCCGTCCATGATGTCCCTGATGACCTTGATCTCCAGCTCGGGCTCCTGGTAGAGGATGGCAGGCGCCCTTTTCTTCTCCGCCGCTCGGTGCACCTGCCGCCACACTTTGTTCAGGTAAGCGAGGCTTTTCCTCAGCTCCGCCGCTTCCGCCTCCCTGGCCGCGGTGCGCACGATTATGCCCACGTCCTTCGGCCTCACCTCCTCCACCAACCTGCGCAGGCGCGCCCTTTCCTCCTCATCCAGACGATGCGATATGCCCACTGTGTTCATCTGGGGAAGGAGTACCAAGTAGCGGCCAGGGATGGAAAGATAGGTGGTAAGGCGCGCCCCCTTGCTGCCCATGGGGTCCTTGGTCACTTGCACCACCACTTCCTGTCCCACTTTGAGGAGTTTGGTGATATCACGACGCCCCTTCTGGCGCTCATCCTCCACGAAGATGTCTCCGGCATAAAGGAGGGCGTTGCGGTTATGACCGATATCGACGAATGCCGCCTCCATGCCGGGGAGGACGTTCTGCACCCTTCCCTTGTAGATGTCCCCGACGATGGATCGGCGCTCGTGATGGCCGACGAAGATCTCCTGCAGCTCGCCGTATTCCAGCACCGCCACCCTGGTCTCGTCCCGGTAGGCGGCCACCACGATCTCCTTTCGCGCAGGCCCGGGCTTTCCGCTTTCCGCCCTAGCGCTTTTTCTTCTCGCCATACCCTTCACCAACCCGCCTCGCAGCGCCGCGGTCCGCGCGCGCCTTCGACCGCTCCCGCCGCGACCCTGTCGTCCCCTCTATTCCTGCAGCGAGCGCAGCTCGCCTCTCTCCCCGTCGTAGTAGTAGACTTCGCCCTGCACATCCTCGAACACCTCCTCCGGGGAAGCGTACAAGCCTACCCTGGTAACTTTATCCAGCGCCTGGCGCCAACCCAGGCGCGACGCCACCTCAGACATGGCATCTCTCAAACTCGCCTGCCCCTCTCCGCTTACTTTGAGAAGGAGATGGATGTCGCCCTTTTCTCCCTCCAGCCGGTACAGGCCGTAGCGCGCCCAGCGGGAGAGCTTGGGCATGCCGGGGGGCAGCAGCCGGACCTCCCGCACCCTCAACCCCTGGGGCAGGGCGCGGTTCAGCGCCTCCACCGCCCCGCCTTCGTCCACCTTACCTGTCACCGACACCTCCAGGTACTCCGCCTCCGCGGCCACTCCCAGGGGGAGGGCGGGCGAGAAGCTCATGCGCGGCCTGGGGTTGAAGCCGGCGGTGAACTCCAGGGGAAGGTGAGAGCGCCGCAGCGCCCTCTCCAAGGCCCGCATGCACTCGCGATGCGAGAGCATGGCCGCGTCGCCGCATTTCACATATTTGACCATCAAGCGCGCCATTACGCGGACGCCTCCCCCGCCCTGCGCGTCGCCACTTCCCCTGCGCACGCTCCGCATCCTTCGCAGGCCCCGAAACGACAGTCGGGCGTCTCTTCCCCGCGCATCGCGCGCTCGTATTCCCTCCACAGAAAACCCTTGTCCACGCCGGCGTGAATATGATCCCAGGGGAGTACCTCGTCGCGGTCCCTTTCCCTTTGCGCGTACCACGCCGCCTCCAGGCCCGCCGCCTGCAGCGCCCGCTCCCACCGCTCCCAGGAAAAGAACTCGCTCCAGCCGTCAAGGCACCCCTCGCCGGCCGCCTGCAGAACCACCGGGAGCAACCTGCGGTCGCCGCGCGCCAGAACCCCTTCCAGGAGGCTCATCTCCCGGGAGTGCCAGCGCAAGGTGACGCCGCGCATACGCAAACCCTCCTTGAGGATGAAATGGCGACGCGCGACCTCGGGCAAAGGCATCTGTCCCACCCACTGCAGGGGAGTGTGGGGCTTGGGCACGAAGGTGGAAACGCTTATGGATACCTGCAAACCCTTGGCGGGCGAGCCGTTATCCCCCTCCCGCATGATACGGCGTACCAGGGCGCATATCGCCTCCACATCTTCCTCCGACTCGCCGGGAAATCCCACCATGAAATAGAGCTTGAGCTTTCTCCATCCCTCCCGGTAAGCGCTGGAAACGGCTTCCAGCAGGTCCTCGTCCGTGACCCCCTTGTTCACCGCCTTGCGCAGGCGCTCGGAAGCCGTTTCCGGGGCGAGGGTCAGGCCGGTCTTCTTCACCTGCCTGAGCCTGGAGGCGAGCTTCACGCTGAAGGTGTCGGTGCGCAGCGAGGGAAGGGAGACCGCCACGCGCCTTCCCTCCATCTCCTGCGCCAGGTCGTCGACCAGGGAAGAAATGAGGCTGTAGTCGGCGCTGTTGAGGGAAGCCAGGGTGAGCTCGTCGCATCCGGTGTTGTCAACCAGCTCCCGTCCCCATTGCCTGAGCAGCCCCTCGCTGCGCTCGCGCACCGGCCGATAGGTCATCCCCGCCTGGCAGAAACGGCACCCTCGCGTGCATCCTCTGAATATCTCCAGGCTGCAGCGGTCGTGCACCGATTCCACCAGTGGCACCGGCGGCCGCCGCGGGTAGCGCCAGGCGTCCAGGTCCGCCACCGTGCGCTTGCGCACCGGCAGGGGCGCTCCCTTCTCCGCCTCGATAGTCTCCAGGGTCCCGTCGGCGCGGTGCGCCACGCGGTAGAGCGAGGGCACGTATATGCCCTCCAGGGTAGCACAGTCGCGGAGGAAAGCGGGTCGGTCCTTTCTGCCCCCCGCTTTCCATTCCTTGACAGCGTCCAGCAGCTCGTGGATGACCTCCTCTCCCTCCCCCACCACCAGCAGGTCGAAAAGGCCGGCGACCGGCTCAGGGTTGAAGGCGCCCGGCCCGCCTCCCACCACCAGAGGACAATGGTCATCCCGCTCCGCCGCGAGCAGCGGAATGCGCGAGAGCTGGAGCACCCGCGCCACATTGGCATAGGTGAGTTCATGCTGGAGGGTTATCCCCACCAGGTCGAACTCCCGCAGGGGCGTCCTGCTCTCGATCCCGAAGAGAGGCAGGCCTCTCGCGGCCATGCGTCCCTGCATGTCCACCCAAGGGAGATACGCGCGATCGGCCATGGCGTCCTCGCGCTGGTTGATCTCCTCGTAGAGGATGAACAGTCCAAGATGGGACATGCCGATCTCGTAGGCGTCGGGATAGACGAGGACGCAGTTCACCCCCCCATCCCTCAAGGGCTTGCGCCTGGCGTTGACCTCTATCCCGAGGTAGCGCCCAGGCCGGGAAACCCCGATGAGTTCCTCGCGCAGAAATCTCCCTATATCCAATCCCGCTCCGTCCGTCCTTTCAAACACAAAGGCGGCCCACAGAGCCGCCTCGTTTACTTAACTCCGTCCGGCTCGCGGCCGGCTCCGGGATCCGGCCCTTACTTACTTATTACGCAGAAAGACCGGGATGTCCAGCTCCTCCGACTCAAAGACCATGGTCTTTTCCGGAGGCACCTCCGTCCTGACGGCGCGACGACCTGGCTTGGAGGGCGCGGTGCCGAACTCGAATCCGGTGGCGATGACCGTGACCTTCAGCTCATCCCCGAGGGAATCGTCGATCACCGCGCCGAAGATGATGTTGGCGTCGGGGTCGGCCACGCTGGCGATGATCTCCGCTGCCTCGTTCACCTCGAAGAGCCCCAGGTCCGTGCCCCCCGAGATGTTGAGCAGTATGCCTTTGGCCCCCTCGATAGAGGCCTCCAGCAGGGGGCTGGAGATGGCGGCCCTCGCGGCCTCGGAAGCGCGGTTCTCCCCGCTTCCCACCCCTATGCCCATGAGCGCCGATCCCGCGTTGGACATGATGGTGCGCACGTCCGCGAAGTCCAGGTTGATGAGACCCGGCACCGTGATGAGGTCGGTGATGCCCTGGACGCCCTGGCGAAGGATGTCGTCGGCCATGCGAAAGGCGTTGAGGATGGAGGTCTTCTGCTCGGCGACCTCCAGGAGGCGGTCATTGGGGATGATGATGAGGGTGTCTACCTTTTCCCTCAACTTTTCAATCCCCGCCTCCGCCTGCTGCGCGCGCTTTCGCCCCTCGAAGGAGAACGGCCGTGTGACCACGCCTATGGTCAACGCTCCCTGCTCCTTGGCGATCTCCGCCACGATGGGCGACGCGCCGGTGCCCGTTCCGCCTCCCTTTCCCGCGGTGATGAAGACCATATCCGCGCCCTTGATGGACTCCGCGATGGCGTCCCTGTTCTCCAGCGCGGCCTGCTCTCCCACTTCCGGGTTTGAGCCCGCGCCCAGCCCACGGGTGATATTGCCGCCGATGTACACCTTCACGTCGGCGTCGGACATCAGGAGGGCCTGTGCGTCGGTGTTGATCGCCACGAACTCCACGCCCTTGAGCCCGGCGTCGATCATACGGTTGATGGCATTGGTGCCGCCACCCCCCACGCCGACCACCTTGATCACCGCCAGATAGTTGGTCGCTGTCTCCGGCATTTCCGGTCCCTCCTTATTCCCGGCCTCTTGAAAAATTCCTCGAGGCGCGCTCTCAAAGTCTAAACTTGTGATTTAGCCTTTTTCCCCCGCTTGCTCTGCTACGCTCTGGGGCCGCCATCGATCATAAATAGACTACGACAAGCCCTGTGACTTCTCCTTCCCCATACTTCCACTTCTTCATTCTTTTTCCATTTCTGCCTTTCCCACCAGACTTCGAGCTGGCCTCATAACTTATCTCCACTTATCTACACTACAACCGGAACGCCTTGCCCGCTTAAGGGCGCCCGGTCCCCGCTTTCGCCTTATGCTTCGGAAACCGCGCCGCGGCAGGCCCGGCCCCGTCTTGACCGCCCATTGCCGGCGGCCTGCCTTTCCCATCGTTTGACCATTATACCTTAACGATAAGATTATACTTGTAAAATTATCTAAATGTTAAGTCTTTATTTATATAACGAAACAACCTGTGGTTCAACCCTCGTATTTGGGTGATCTCTCCTCTTTTTCCTTCTTAGACCTGCCTACGAAAGAATCACAGCAAAAATCGACCTCATCGAGCCATCATTGGAAACGCGTTGACCTTCCTTGCGCCGTCTCCGGTGTGAGGCGGCGACACCCCAGTGTCGAAACCGCTTAGCGCATGGCGCGCGAAAACGGACATGCCTTCCCGATACAGCATATGGCATATGCGGTTCTCTAATCAGGCGACGGGCTTGCTGATGCGGTGGACACCTGTCCTGAAAGGGACGAGCGCCGGCGACGAAACACCTCGGCCGTCTCTCATCGGACGTCATCCGCCCCCGCCACCTCGGACGCGAGCGGCTTGATCACCGGGCGGTCGGGAAAGGACACGTCGATATACTCCACTGCGCCGTATCTATCCATAAGCTCACTCAACGCAAGAAAGGCAACGGAGTTCTTGCGCTCGAGTTCCGAGAGGTCCCCATAGACGATCCTCGTGCCGCGTGCCTCGAGGTAGAGGACGCCGTTGGCGCATCCCGCCGCGCTCACCATGGCCGCGAGATCCTCGCCCATGCTCGACAGCAGGGATGACACGATGTCGAAATCCTCCTGTTGCAGCTTGGTGCCCGGCACCAGGAGGGGTATGCCAGAGGTCTTGATCTCCGCCAGCCCTTTCGGCGCCTGCTCCAGGCTTTCCAGCACCATGCCATCACCCGCCACCATCACGCTTCTGCCGTTCTGCCGCACAAAACCCACCGGCTTCCGCTCCCTCACGGTGAGGAGGACCTTGGCGGGAAAACAGCGCTCCACCTCTACCGCCTCGACGTAGGGCTCCGTGAGCAACGCCCTCTCCACCGCCTTCACATCCATCTTCAGGAGATGCGTGTCGGAGGTTATGCCGCTCAAAGCGCGCAGGTAGGAGGTATCCAGCCTCTCGTTGCCCCTTACCTCGACCTCTCTTACGTTCAGCACCCCCGTCGCGGTATAAACCCAGAGCAGGCCTCCTGTCGCCGCCAGCAGGAGAAAGGAGAGGATGGCCCTGCGCGCTCCGGAGCTATTGCGCTCCCCTCTTGAACGCCCCTCCTCCTCACGACCGCCCTCGGCGGCAATGGCCCTGCTCAAGCGGGGCCACGGCCTTCTGCACTTTCTCTTCTCTCTCGCGTCTCCTTTGAGCGCATCGCCCACGCCTCGCCGGCGGAAGGGGATGCACTCTTCGCCCTCGCCGGAGCGGCCCGGCATAACCGTTTCCGACCCGGGGACGGCGCTCATGGGCGCGGGGGCCTTTCTCCCCTCTTTGCCCTTTTCTCTCTCGCTCTTTCCCCCCCATGCCGGCATGTTCCCGCCCTGGCCCTTCCCCCGGCATCCGGCTTTGTGCACCCGGGGGCACCTCGCCGTTTGCGCGGCCCCTGAGAGGTCCCCGCGCATCGCGGCAGTCTCCCGCCTCGCGTGAAGCGCTTCGCCTCCGCGGCGGCCATCATTGTCCGCCTTGGCGGCATAATCGCCAGGGGTGCCTCTGCGTCGGCGGGCCTCGGCTTTCCGCCTCGCGGCAACACGGGACCTAGCCCTGGAGGCCCTTACCCTGGCCTTCTCGCCTCCACCGCTACGCCGAGTCACGGCAACCACCTTCCCGGTTAACTTTGAGGCGCGCGGTCTCCAGGATCATCTCCACCACGCGGTTGAAGGAAAGACCGGCCGCGGCAGCCGCCTTGGGGATGAGGCTAAGGGAGGTCATGCCGGGAATGGTGTTGACCTCAAGGCAATAGGGTCGCTCCCCGGCATCGAGCATGAAATCCACGCGGGATAGACCCTCGCAACACAGGGCGGCGTGGGCCTCCAGAGAAAGGCGTTGCAGCTTTTCCGCGAGGGCTTCGGGTATGGGGGCTGGCACGATATATTCCGTCATCCCCTGCGTGTACTTGCACTCGTAATCATACACTCCCTTGCTGGCCACCACCTCCAGAACGGGCAGCACCACGGGCTCCCTGCCGACCAACCCCACCGTCATCTCTCGACCCTCGATGAAGCGCTCGACCACCAGCAGGTCATCGTATGCCAATGCCTCCCTTATAGCCAGCTCGAGCTCGGCTCGGTCATTTGCCTTGCGCGCACCCACTGTCGAACCCTCGCAGTTGGGCTTGACCATGCAAGGTAAACCCAGACTCGAGGCGACTTCTTCGGCTGTCCGCTCAAGGCCCTTGAGGGCTACCCCTTCCGCGCTCACCACCTCGTCTTCGACCACGGGTATACCGCAGGACCGGAAGACCTGCTTGCTCACGTGCTTGTTGATGGCCAGGGCGCTGGCCATGACCCCGGAGCCGGTGTAGGGTATGCCGAGGATCTCCAGCAGGCCCTGGATGGTGCCGTCCTCGCCCATGCGCCCGTGCAGCGCGAGGAAAGCGGCGTCTATGCTCTGCCGCAAACCCGCCATGCGCTCGGCGACATCAAGGCCGACGTCGACCTCCACCACCTCGTGCCCCAGCTCGCGCAAGGCCCCCGCCACCGCTTTCCCGGAGCGCAGCGATACCTCCCTCTCGGCGGACGTTCCGCCCATGAGCACCGCGACGCGCATCGCCATCAGGCCTCCCGGTCCTCCACTTCATCCCCTATGATCTTTATTTCCTCTTCCAGCTCTATTCCCTCCCGCTCGCGCACCACGTTCTTCACCAATGCCACAAGGGACTTGACGTCGCTCGCGGTCGCGCCCCCCAGGTTCACGATGAAATTCGCGTGTCTCTCGGATACCTGCGCCATGCCCGAGCGAGCGCCCTTGAGCCCACAGCGCTCGATGACCTCGCCGGCGGAGATGCCCGGCGGGTTCTTGAAAACGCTCCCCGCCGATGGGTACTCCAGAGGCTGGTGCCTCTTTCTCCACTCCAGCACTTTTTCCTTTCGCTTTCTGATGTCTCTCCTGTCCTTTTTATAAAGCTGTAGTTTAACTATATATATGATCTCACAATCCCTTATGTCCGTGCTCCTGTAGGCGAAACCGGCGCTGTGATGATCGTACACGCCGCTGAAGACCTCGCCGTCCTTTTCGCCTATCACGCTCATCTCCGATATAAAATCCCCGATGCTCGTGCCCATGGCCCCGGCGTTCATGCGCGCCGCGCCGCCCACAGTGCCTGGGATGCCGACCAGATCCTCCAGGCCGCCGAGGCCAGCTTCCTCCGTCCAGGCTAGAAAACGGTTTATGGAACAGCCTGACTCAACATAAACTTCATGTTTACTGTTTTTCTTTATCCTGTTCAACCCCCTGCCCAGCACCACTACCAAACCGCGGTAGCCGCGATCGGAAAAGAGGATGTTGGAGCCGTTTCCCATGGCCATCCACGGGCATCGCGTTTCCGCTATCGCCTGCATCAGGCGACCGAGGTCCCCCATCCCTTTGGGGAACACGAGAAGGTCGGCGGGTCCGCCGATGCGGAAAGTGGTGTATTCCGAAAGCATGGCCTTCTCGACCATGCCGCCCAGGAATCTTCCCTTGAGCCTGGCCGCCACCTCAGAGCACACGTTGCCGCCCGCCCTACGGGCACCCACCGCCCGCTCCTTCCTCCTTTTCCCGCAACATCGAGGCTATCTCTCCCGCACACTGCGAGACGTCGCCGGCTCCCATGGTGAGCACCAGATCCCCCTCCCGAATGAAGCGCGCCGCCTCCCGCCCCAGGGTGGAACGCTGGGGAAGGTAAACCACCTGGCTGGTAGGATCGTGATCGAGCACGGCGTTGACCACCAGTTTGCCGTTGACGCCGGGCAAGGGCTCCTCGCCAGCGGAGTAGACATCCGTCACGATCACCAGGTCCGCGAGACTGAGTGCTTTCCCGAACTCCTCCCACAGCGACGCGGTGCGCGTGTACCGGTGGGGCTGGAAAATGCACACCACCCTCTCCGCCCCCTCGTTTCTTGCCGTCTCCAGGGTGGCAACGACCTCGGATGGGTGATGGGCGTAGTCGTCCACCAACCTGACCCCGGCCACCTTCTCTATCTCCTGGAAACGCCGCTGCACGCCGCCGAAGGCCTGCACGGCCGCGATCGCCTGCTCGAGATCGACCCCTAACGACAGGGTCAAGGCCAGGGCCGCGGTGGCGTTCAGGACGTTATGGCGTCCCGGGACCCGTAAACGCACTTTCCCGGACAATCCCCCCGGCGCGCGCAGCACGAACTCAGAGCCGCCCCTGTGGAGGCGTATATCGCTACAGCGATAGAAGTTCTTCTCCCCCGCTCCGAAGGTGACCTGCCGCGCCCGGGTATGGCCGAGCACGGCCTCGGCTCCCGCGTCGTCTCCGTTCGCCACTAGCAGACCATCGGGGGGCAGCAGGGAAACGAAGGCGCGGAAATGCTCCAGAATCGCGTCGCGGTGCCCGAAGTAATCCAGGTGATCCTCCTCCACGTTGGTGATCACCGCCGCCCAGGGCCGGAGGAGGAGAAAGGATCCGTCGCTCTCGTCCGCCTCCGCCACCACGTAATCGCCCTGGCCCGCGTGGGCGTTGCTTCCCACGTCGTTGAGTTCCCCTCCCACCACGTAGGTGGGGTCCATTCCCGCCTCGCGAAGGATCATGGCCACCATGGAGGTGGTGGTGGTCTTTCCATGCGTGCCGGCGACCGCTATGCCCTTACCGTCTTCCATGATCCTACCGAGCATGGCAGCGCGGGGCAGAATATCTATGCCACGTTCACGCGCCCGGACAAGCTCCACGTTTCGCTCCGGGATGGCGGATGACACCACCACGGTATCCGCGTCATCCACGTTCTCGGGTCGGTGGCCTATGAAGATGCGGGCACCCAGTTGTCGCAGCCTGCGGGTGTTGCGCGATTCCTTGAGATCGGACCCGCTGACCTGCACGCCGCGCGCGAGCAGCACCACCGCTATGGCGCTCATGCCCGCTCCCCCTATCCCCACGAAGTGCACTCTTCTCCCATCGATCATCCCGGCCTCCCCGCCACCTCCATGACCACATCAGCGAGGCGCGCGGCCGCGTCCGGACTCGCCACCTGTCGTGCCGCCTCCCTCATCCGCTCCAACCTGGAGGCGTCCGACAGCAGAGCATCCGCCTCTCCTCGCAGCCTCTCCCCATCGAGCTCGCGGTCCGGCACCATCACCGCCGCCCCTATGGATACTAGCACCGCGGCGTTGGCGTCCTGGTGCCCGGCGGTGGCATAGGGATAGGGCACCAGTATGGAGGGGCATCCCGCCTCCGCTAGTTCCGCTACGGTCGATGCCCCCGCTCTGCAAACCACCAGATCGGCCACGGAATAGAGGAGGTCCATGCGCTCTATGTAAGGAAACGGCCGGTAGATGAGCCTGCCCACATCCCAGCCTTCCATCAGTGACGTGATCTCCCCGAACTTGTCCACCCCCACCGAATGCACCACCTGGAGGTCGCTTCTTTCCTTCCAGGCGGGAAGGGCCTCCAGCACGGCGCGGTTGAGAGAGGCGGCGCCCTGGCTGCCCCCCACCACCGCCAGGGTCATGCGTCCCCTTTCCAGGCCGAAGAAGGACCAGGGGTCATTTATCTCCCGCTCCGCAGCGCGCGCCAGCAAAGGGTTCCCGGTCAGCACCGCCTTCTTTCTCCAGCGCGGGGACTCGTCAAGGGTACAGCGGAAGGACACCGCCACCTTGCGCGCAAGAGGTGCGAGCATGCGGTTGGCGAGCCCGGGAACCGCGTTCTGCTCGTGAATTACCAGCGGCACCCGCAGGCTCACCGCGGCAAGCGAGCCCGGAACGCCGGCGTAGCCGCCGAAGGAGACCGCCACGTCGGGACGCAGCTTTTTCATCTCCGCGCGGCTGCGCCGGAAGGCGGAAAAAAGCAGGGCGAGCGAACGCAGGTTTCCCGGGGAAAAGGTGCGCGAGAATCCCCGCAGTTCCAACTCCACCACCTTCCTTTCCGCCAGGAGGGAGCCGGTGGGAGTCTTGCTGCTGAGAAAAAGGGTCAGTTCCACTCCCTCACGCGACGCGAGCTCCCCGGCCAGCGCGAGCAGGGGGTGGAGATGGCCTCCGGTTCCTCCTCCGCAGATCGCCACCCGCACTACCGCTCCTTCCCGCTTGCTTCCTCATCTCTCCCACCTCCTGACGGGAGATGTTTATGAGTATACCTGCCAGGCACATGCAAATCACCAGAGAGGAGCCTCCGTAACTGAAGAACGGCAGGGTTATGCCCGTGATGGGCATGATCCCCGTAGCCGCCCCCATGTTTATCACCGCTTGTACGCCCAGCATGCAGGTTATGCCCATGGCCAGCACCCTTCCCAGGCGGTCGGGAGCCCTCCTCGCCGCCTTAAGGCCCAGGTAGGTGAACGCCGCAAAGAGTGCCAGCACCGCCAGGGTGCCGATCAAGCCTGTCTCCTCCCCTATGATGGAGAAGATGAAGTCGGTGTGGGCGTTGGGGAGATAGAAGAACTTCTGGCGGCTCATGCCCAGGCCCAGTCCGCTCACCCTGCCCGAACCCAGGGCGATCATGGACTGGATGATGTGGAATCCTCCTTCCCTGGCCACCTTCCAGGGATCTAGGAAGGA
>MU158530.1:13455-21000 GCA_015711875.1 Candidatus Solincola jinzensis
ATCGTGGCTCCCCCCCCGAGCGCCGCCAGTACCGCCAGGCGGCGCATGGGCGCGCCCGCTAGGAAGAGAACGATGAAGACGGTGAGCGCCACAATGAGCATGCTCCCCAGGTCGGGCTCGATGATGATCAGCCCGCAGGCCAGGGCGGTGGCCACAAGCACCGGGTTGATGATCTCTTTCCAGTCATCCAGCCTCTCCGCACGGCGGCAGTAGAAATGCGCGGCCAGGAGCAGGAGGGCCAGCTTGGCCATCTCCGAGGGCTGCACAACGATGGGCCCCAGCTCGATGGCGCGCTTGGATCCGTATGCCTCCGTGCCTAGAAACGGCACCGCCGCGAGGGCTACCAGGGCTACCAGGGTGAGCAGGGGCGAGAGCTCCGCCAGACGGTGGTAATCCATGTAAGCCAGGGCGCACATGGCCGTCATGCCCACCCCGAACCACACCGCCTGCCGCAAGAGGTAATAATAGCTGCTCCCGTGGACGCGCAGGGCCGTGCCGGAGCTGGCCGAGAAGATCATCACCATGCCGAAAAGGAACATCAACAGGGTCACGCCCATGATGGAATACCCCATCGCGGTAAGGCCCCCCGCCGACCGGGGAAGCGGTCGCTTGGCGTCGCGTCCCCGCATTCCTCGGCGTTCCTCCCTTCCCCTTGGCTGCGCCGCCGCCGCTTCCCGCCGCTTCCTCGCCTCAACCAGGGCCCGCGGCGGCACCTTGCCATTCGCCATCCCCCTGCGTGCGGCAGCGGGATCACCCAACGCCCTTCACCTCCGCTGCGAATTTATCTGCCAGATAATGGAAATGCTTGCCCCTCTCGCGGTAGTTAGCGTACTGGTCGAAGGAAGCGCATGCGGGGGAGAAAAGCACCGTATCGCCGCTTTCGAGCACCGATCCGAGGCGGTCGAAGACCTCCTCCAGGCCGCGCGTGACCGTGACCTCTGCCGGCATTGGCCCCGCCCGCAGGGCGGTGGCGATCTCCTCCGCCGCCTCGCCTATGAGAAAAACCACCTTGACCTCGCCTCGCAGCGCACGCGACCTCAACGCCTCGGCCATCTCCGCAAAATCAAGCCCCTTGTTCCTCCCCCCCATGATCAGCACCAGCGGACCCTGGAAGGCCTCCAGGGCGCGCAGGGCCGCATGGGGATTGGTGGCCTTCGAATCGTCGTAAAAGCGCACTCCACCCGCTTCCGCAACCAGCTCCAGGCGGTGCGAAAGGCCCTTGAAGGCACGCAACGCCTCACCCGCCGTCGCTGCCCCCACGCCAACCGCCATGGCCGCTGCAGCGGCCGCCATGGCGTTCTCGAGGTTATGCCCCCCGGGGAGAGGCAGGTCGCCGGCGCGCATTATCTCCAGCTCCTCGCCCGCGGCACCGGTGATGCGCCCCGGCCGCGCCACTATCGCCCCTCCCCTCACGAACACGTCCGCGCCCTGCTCCGAAAGGCGCGAAAAGAAAGCCACCCGGGCCCGCGCGGATCGCGTGGCCTCCAGACAGGCCGGGTCATCCAGGTTGCAGACCACCAGGTCATCGCGCCCCTGGTTGGCCCAGATGCGGCTTTTGGCCGCGATGTATTCCGCCATGTCCGCGTGCCAGTCGAAATGGTCCTCCCCGACATTCAAGAGCACCGATACGTGCGGACGGAAACCCTCCGTGTGGGCGAGCTGAAAGCTGGATACCTCTACCACCAGCAGCTCTCCTGCATCGGCCTCCTCCACCGCCCGCATGAAGGGGTGTCCGATATTCCCCGCCGCGCGCGCTTTCATGCCCGCATGCCGGCAAATCCATTCCACCATGCGAGTGGTGGTGGTCTTGCCGTTGGTACCGGTCACCGCGATCACCGGCCCGCGCGCGAACCTCCATGCCAACTCCACCTCGCTCCATACCGGTATGCCCCTCTTGCGGGCCTCCCGCAAGAGGTCGATGCCGCCGGGCACCCCGGGGCTCACCACCACCAGGTCGATGCCCGCGAGCAGAGAAGGGCGGTGATGGCCGAGCTCGCACGCGGCGCCCATCTCCCGCAAGGCCATGGCGGCTTCCAGGGCCTCCCCCTCCCGCGAGAGGTCGTTGACGGTGACCCGCACGCCCTCCCGCAGCAGCTTCTCGGCCGCCGCCCGCCCGGACATACCCAGGCCTACCACCAGGGCCGAGTCCAATCCTCGCGGCAAACCCCTCGCTTCCCCCCTCGCCGACATCCTACTTTCCCCCCACATAATTGACATAAAAGACGATGAATCCGATGCCCACGAAGAATCCCGCCACTATCCACAGCCGGATAAGGGTGGTGACCTCAGACCATCCCTTGAGCTCGAAATGGTGGTGGAGCGGCGCCATGCGGAAGACGCGCCTGCGCGTGACCTTGAACACCGCCACCTGGATGATCACCGACAGCGCCTCCAGCACGAAAATGCCTCCCAGCACCACCAGCAACAGCTCGGTCTTGGAAAGCATGGCGATGACCGCCAGGCTGCTGCCCAGCGCCAGGGAGCCGGTGTCGCCCATGAAGATATATGCCGGCGGGGAGTTCCACCACAGGAAACCGATACAGGCGCCCATGAGGGCGCCGCAGAAAATGGCGATGTCCAGGGATCCCTGCACGTGGGTGTAGAGATACTGGTGATTGCGGAACTGGATGAAGGAGATGAGGATATAAGCGGTGGTCGCCAGGATGGTGGCGCCGGAGGCCAGCCCGTCCAGGCCGTCGGTGAGGTTCACGGCGTTGGAGGCGCCGATGATCATCACGAAAACGAGGAGAAAATAAAACGGACCCAGGTCGCATATCACCGCGTCCTTGCGGAAGAAATAGAGCTTGGTGTCCACTCCGAAACGCTGCGTGGCGAGATAGGCGATGGCCAGTGAGAGCGCGAGTTGCCAGAAGAGCTTGCTGCGCGCCTTCAACCCCAGGGAGCGCGCGTAGCGCAACTTGGTATAGTCGTCGGCGAACCCCAGCAACCCGCCGCCGAGCAGGGCCAGCCCAAGGGCGAAGCCCGTGCCCGCCTGCAGCTTCTGGGCCATGGCGAGAAAACCCAGGAGGGCTGACGCCACGATGAGCACCCCCCCCATGGTCGGCGTGCCCTGCTTCGCCAGGTGAGCCTGGGGGCCGTCCTCGCGGATGAACTGACCTATGCCGCGTCGCCTTAGCCAGCCCATGAGCCAGGGCATGCAGGTCATGCAGATCAACAGGCTTATGAGCAACGCGCCCATCACCCTATACAAGGGCTTTCCTCCTTGCGCTCCAGATGCGTTGACCGCCCTTTCCGCCGCCGGACGGATGCCGCCGGCTCCAGGCCTTTTCGTTCAAACGCTTATTCTATGCCACGCGGTCGCGAGCCACCAACTCCGCCAGCCTTTCCAACCCCAGGAAGCGGGAACCCTTGATGAGCACCACGTCCCCGGGCTCGATGATGGCGCGCAGTATCTCCGCAGCTTTGTCAACACCGTCGGTGGCGAAGACGCTTCCCCTGGGAAGCCCCCGCTCACAAGCCGCCTGGGCGGTGCGGCGCGCCTTCCTCCCCACCGTGATGAGGATATCCGTGCCGTATTCCACGGCCATGTGACCCAGCTCCTCGTGGGCCTTCTCCGAAACCGGCCCCAGCTCCCCCATGTCCCCGAGCACCGCTATGGCTCTGCGGTCACGCGAGATATCCCCCAGGGCCATGAGAGCGGACCGCATGGAGACGGGGTTGGCGTTGTAGGCGTCGTTGATGATGGTGATCTCGTCCGGCCTGGTAATCATTTCCATCCTCCATCCCGTCGTCTCGGCGTTCTGAAGCCCCTCGACAATGCTTGTCATATCAACCCCCATGATCTTCCCCACCGCCGCGGCCGCCAGCGCGTTCTCGACGTTGTGGCGGCCGGGCAAAGGCAACCTGACCCTAGCACTACCACCTCCCCTCACGCTCAGGGTGAATATCGCCCTACCCCTGTCATCCACCTCCACGTCCAGCGCCCTGACCATGCAGCGCCGAGAGTATCCGAAAACGACCACCGGGCAGGCGCTCTTCTCCCGCAACAGGCCCGCGTAGTCATCGTCGCCGTTGATCACCGCCACTCCGTTCCGCGGCAGAGACTCCAGCAGCTCCGCCTTGGCGCGCGCTAGGTTGTCGCGGGTGCGGAAGAAACGCAGGTGCGCCACCCCTATATTGGTGACCACCCCCACCTCGGGCCTGGTGATCCGGCACAGCTCGCGTATGTGGCCCTCTCCCCGCGCCCCCATCTCCAGGACCATGAACTCCGTACGCGGCGATGCCTCGAGCATGGTAAGCGGAACGCCTATCTCGTTGTTGAAACTGCCACGTGCGCATACCGTCTCTCCCGCGCGCGAGAGCACCGAGGCGGTGAAATCCTTGGTGAGGGTCTTGCCGGTGGAGCCGGTTATCGCGATCACCCTCGCCGTGCTCAGCTCCCTTTGCCAGGCCGCCAGGCGGCGCAGGGCCGCCATGGTGCTCCGCACGCGCACCACCGCCGCGCCCTTTTCGCGCGCCAGGCGCAGCAGCGCCGGCTCCGTCCTCGCCGCCACTAAAGCCCCCGCCCCTCGCTCCAGCGCCTCCGCGAGGAAGGAATGAGCGTCGTAACGCTTTCCCCGCAGGGCGATGAAGAGGTCTCCCCTCACCAGGGTACGCGTGTCGGTGCTCACTCTTTTGAACGTCCGCCGCTTGCTACGCCCCGGGTATAAAAGCGTCCCCCCGGTAACGCGCGCTATATCCTCGACCCTCGCCGCGATCAATTCACCGCTCCCAACTCCTGCAGGGCCTTTCTGGCCTCCTCCACATCGTCGAAGGGGATCACCAGGTCGCCCACTATCTGCCCCCTCTCGTGACCCTTACCCGCCACCACTACCACGTCGCCGGCGGAAGCCGCCCGCAGGGCCGCTTTGATGGCCTCGCGCCGATCCGCCACCACCTCGTAACCTCCGCCACCCCGCGCCTCCCTGGCTCCCCTCTCGATCTCCGCGATAATGGCCAGAGGGTCCTCGCTCCTGGGGTTGTCAGAGGTGATGAAGGCCAGGTCCGCCAGGCTCACCGCCGCCTCTCCCATGAGGGGGCGTTTGCCGCGGTCGCGGTCCCCACCACAGCCGAAGACCACGATGACGCGTCCTTTCGTCATCTCCCTCGCCGCCTCCAGCACCCTGCGCAGGGAATCAGGGGTATGGGCATAATCCACCACCACCGCGAAATCCTGCCCCTCCTCCACGGCCTGGAAACGGCCCGGCACGCCTGGATGGGATAATATGCCATGCAGGGCACGCTCCGTCTCCAGGCCCAGCAGGATGCCCGCCGCCAGGGCGGCTAGGATATTGTGGAGGTTGAAACGGCCGGTGAGGGCGGTTTCCCCCTCCCATCTCTCCCCGCCGTGAAAGACCGCCACCCTGCTGCGCTTCAGGCCCGCCGACAGGAGCTCCCCCCTCAGCTCGGCTTTCCGCGAAACCCCATAGGTGAGCACCCTTCCCGCCGCGCGTTCCGCCAGCCGCCCCCCGTAGGGATCGTCCACGTTGACGGCGGCGGCGCGCGCCTCCAGCCCCCCATGGGCACGTGAGACGAAAAGCCTTTCCTTGCTGCGATAGTAATCCTCCATGTCGGCGTGGAAATCGAGGTGATCCTGGCTGAGGTTGGTGAACACGGCCACCGCGAACTCGCAGCCGTCCACACGGCGCAGAGACAGGGCGTGCGAGGATACCTCCATGCTCGCCACCTCGCACCCCGCCGCGACCATCTCCGCCAGCATGCCCTGCAGGTCGGCCGATTCCGGGGTGGTGCGGGACGCCGGCACCTCTCTGCCCGCCACGCGATAGGACACCGTTCCCACCAGCCCGCACGCCTTGCCGCAGCTCACTGCCGCCGCCTCCACCAGATGGGCGGTGGTGGTTTTGCCGTTGGTGCCCGTAACCCCAACCAGGGACAGCTTTCCGCTGGGGTGGCCGAAAAAGCGGTCGCTGAGCAAGGCCAGGGCAAGACGGGTATCCTTCGCCCTTACCAGCGCGGCCTTCGACGCCTCATCCACGCCGTCCTTCCAATCGCTGGAAACCACCAGGGCGGAAGCGCCTCGCCGCAAAGCCTGAGGGATGAAGAGGTGGCCGTCGGTTCGCAGCCCCTTGATGGCCACGAACACCTCTCCCTCCTCCACCCGGCGAGAGTCGTAGGCGACGCCACGCACCTCCCTGTCCGCCCCTCTTTCCAGGCGCAGCCCCTCGATGCCGCTCACCAGCTCCTGTACCCTCATTCCCCGCTCACCACCTTGTCACGGGTGTTTACCCTCTCCAGGCTGGGGGTCACCTCCAGGTGCTGGAGCGCGAACTCCATCACCCTCGAGAAGCACGGCGCGGACGCCAGGCCGCCGTATACGGTATCCGGCTCGTCAAGGGTGATCACCGCCACCAGCCTGGGGTCTTCCATGGGCGCCATGCCCGCGAAGGTAGCGATGTATGCCTCGCGGTAGCCTCCAGCGGGATCCGGCTTCATGGCCGTCCCGGTCTTTCCCGCGCAGTTGTACATGGCCATGGCGGCACGGGTCCCCGTGCCGATCCGCACCACCTCTCCGAGCACGTACCGCAGGGAGGCCGCGGTATTGGCCGAGATCACCCTCTCGGCCTCCGGCGCCTGGTATTCCACGCAGCCGCCCTCCCGCTGGATCACGCGTCGCATAAGATGAGGGGTCACGCGGTTTCCCCCGTTGGCTATGATGGCGGTCACGCAGGCGAGCTGCAATGGGGTCACCGCGATCCCCTGGCCGATGGCGATGGTCGGGAGAGAGGTCAAGGTCCACGCCTCGAGATCCGGGACCACGCCGGGGGTCTCCCCGGGATAATCGATCCCTGTCGGTTTTCCAAGCCCGCATGCCGCCAGATACGACGCGAGTTTTTCCTTGCCCAAAGCCTGGGCGGTCTTGATGGTCCCCAGGTTGGATGAATAGGCTATTACCTCGGAGAAGGTGAGGTCGTCCCTGGGCATGGGATGGTCATCCCTGAACTCATATTCCCCTATCTCTATGCATCGAGGCACGTTGATCACCGAGGCGGGGGCCACCGTGCGTTCCTGCAATGCGGCCATGGCGGTGACCATCTTGAGCACCGAACCAGGCTCGAAGGCGTCGGTCACCGGCCTGTTCCGCGCCGTCTCCGCCGGCACGGAGGGAAAGAGATTAACGTCGAAATCGGGGTAAACGGCCATGGCCAGGATCTCGCCGGTGTGGCAGTCCATGACCAGTCCCGAGCCGTTCAGCGCCCCGCACTCCTGCACGGAGCGCGCGATCTCCTCCTGGAGCTTGAACTGTATCTGGGAATCGATGGTAAGCTGGACGTCGCTTCCATCGACCGGCCTCTTGATCATCCTCGTGACGCCTGGGATGGGTTCGCCCAGGGGGTCCACCTCCACTGCCGCCTCCCCCTTCTCCCCCGCCAGCGCCGCGTCGTATTGCAACTCTATCCCCGTGAGGCCCACGTTGTCCGTGCCCACGTACCCCACCACGTGCGCCGCCAGCGACCCCTGCGGGTAGAACCTCTTGCTCTCTTTCTCCAGGCCTATGCCGGGCAGGCCCAGTGCCTCGACCTCCTC
>JACVJG010000006.1 GCA_015711875.1 Candidatus Solincola jinzensis
CCCTTGCGGTCGATGACAAGGCCCGCGGGTATGGAAACTGGTATGTATACCAGGGGAAACATGGTGGCCAGCAGAACCACCTTGAACTCGCTCACCCCCATGAGCATTTCGGTCTCGGTGGTGATGGGGGCGTAGTTCAGCCACATGAGTTGAGTGAGCGCCGCCACGATCATGAAGGCGGCCAGCACCACCCAGCGGTAAGGGTAAACCCCGTGCTCTTGTGCGTCTTCCATGAGAAGCCCCCCTTCCATCCTTCGTGGCATGCCCTCGGGTTGCGAGAAAAGACGGAGGAATCCGGCCCGTCCCTTCCACCTTACGGCTTCAGGCGGATTCGTTTTGCATCCCCCTCCTCGGCCCATCCTGCTCGCTCGGCTCTATCCCAGTATATACCCTCTCTTGGATAACTTCCGCCGCCCTAAGATCGGCCGGCCTAATCAGGGCACGGACTGCCAGCGGACCACCAGCGCAAAAGAGCATCTTCCGACGCGTCGGCACGGAGCTGAGGAGCATTAAACCATCTGAGGGTCGCGTTCCATATCCGTGGCAAGAATGGGCATAAAACCGTTCGGCGCCAGCTCCAGCTGCCTTATGAAGCGGTTTCCTCCCGGGTATGGTTATCCTGCGGAGGAGGTAAGCGCCTGCAGGGACGCGTCATGGACAAGCGGAAGGCATGACCATCGATTCATGCTCGAAGTCATCCGGCATGCCGTTTGGTGGAGGACATGGGCAGCGTGCGTCGCCTTGCGCATCCCACCGGTCACGCGCCGGGAACAGCGCCGCTCCTTCGAGGAGAGCAAGCGCGTGGCTACCTTTGAGGCGGCTCCCTCAAGTGCAGGGCGCGTAACCGATGCCGCCAGCGCTCCCGGCCATCGAGGCCAGGAGCTCCCTCCAGCCCGACACCTCGCCGGAGGCGATGCGGCGCATGTGCTCCGCGACCATGGCTACGCGGTTCTCGCCTCTCGCGGACATGGCAAGGATATCCATATAGTAATATTCCAGCGTCTGTGTTGAATAAGTCTCCAGCTCCGCCCGCGAGTAGGTCTCGGAGGAGATGCTCCCGGAGGCCTCGTCGCGGGAGTATATAGGCCGCCCCAGCCGTACGCCGGGGTTTTTTCTCGCGTATTCCTCCGCCCACAGGCATTCCTTGCGCACGATACGGTCGATGAGCGATGAGGCGTCAGGGTTAAGGGGCGGGATGAGCCCCTCCATGCGCGCGTATTTCTCGGTCATGAGGTTCCTTCCCTTGGACCTCGCCAGCCGGAGGTCGTTGAGATAGCTGGAGAGGGTGGTCTCCGACCAGGTCAAGAAGTTGGCGGCGCGCACGACACGAAAGGCATCCGGGTCCTCCTGGCAGGCGGCACTCCTCTCCCTCGCCTGCACGGAGGCGAACATCTCCCACTCCATCTCCAGGATCGCGGATATGAGGTCCTCTTTCCAGCTCATCCCCCTCCTTTCGGCAATCGCCCAGGCCGATGAAGAACGGCTTTCCCGTAAAAGGATATGCCTTAAGATCAGCCATCCGTTCACCAGCTATCATTGCATTATTTCACGGTTCTGGACAACCGTAGCACGGAAAAGCCCCTGATTCAGGGACGACAGGAAGGAACCTTTTGCATGTTCATATAGATGGTGGACACCCCCCATACCTGCTTGTTGGCACAAGAAGCAGGGCAAGGAAGTGTCCATTACATCTTTATCCCGCCGAATCAGGTACATTTGGGCCGCCCTTTACAAGAGGATTGTATGCTGAATGAAGAATATAATATCCTTACATTAGAACTCATGGGGAAAACGATCGAACGGTTCACCGGAGGCTGTCATGCGCACCAAAAAAGGCTGTTCCAATCAGAGAAATATCTCGCATGTGACCATAGCGGCTGCGATCATAGCCGTTGTTATGATCGTGCAACCGCTCGGGGTCCTGAAAGCCGCGCCCTCGGCGGCCTCAGTGCCACCGAAGCCGGGCGTCATCGTGGTCCAGTTCGGGTACGACCTGCCCGGTGCGCTCAGGGCCCGCATCGAGGAATTGCTTCGCTCTGCATGCCGCAGCCAGCGCCTGGAGATAAGGAAGCCGACTGACCCCCTCTTCGGGCTTCCGAATGGCGCCATGCTCATATCCATAGGAGACACCACAACTTCCCGCAGGCTTATAGCGCCTGCCGAACTCGAACCCCTGGGGTCGGAGGGTTTCGTGGTCCGCAGCGGCAAGCTGAACGGAAGATGTGCTATCGCCACGGATGGAAACCCCCGCATTACTGGCGGGTATCGCGGCGATGGTGACGCCGGGACCGCGTATGGCGCTTATGCCCTTCTCGAGGAGCTGGGCTTCGCTTTCCTGCATCCCCTGCAGCCAATCATACCGGACGGCATATACGCCCCTAAAACAAATATCGAAATGGCAGAAAGCCCCTACTGGCCCTGCCGTGGAATCCATATCCACACCATGCATCCTCTGGAGCTTACCAACCTGCTGAACGGCTGGGGAAAGAAGGGGCCGGATGACGAGGAGGGCTGGCGCTCCATGCTGCCTGAATGGCGGCAATTCCTGGAATGGTTGGTGGCCAATCGCCAGAACCGCGTGGAATGGGTTCTTCTCAGTTCCAATTCGTGGAAGGCATTCGCCGACAGCCCGCAGCGCCAGCAGCGCCTGGCGGAGCTGGTTCGGATGGGCCACGAATGGGGCATCGCCGTGGGAATAGTCGCACCTCTGGCCCTCCTGCAGCAGAACGCATGGCGCCTGGTCGTGAACCAAGGCTCGCTCGACGACGAACTCGCTCAGATCCGCTCCCGCATCGACTGGCTTATGGCTACGGGTATAGATTTTCTCGGCACCAAGATGGGCACGAGCGAGTTCACCTCCACTGAGGACACGCGTATCGTGGCCTGGATGAACGAGGCGGCGCGTTATCTTGATGAGACATACGGGAAAAAGCGCATGTATGTCAAAATCCACTGCTCAACGGACCAGCACGCGAGCAATTATACTGATCCCGATACGGGGGAGCCACTGAATTACAATTTCCTCCCCCATTACGCCGACCCCCGCGTGGGCGTGATGCCCCACAGCGTGCAGCTCTACGGCCTTGAGGACCCGGCGCCCACCTACAACAACACGGACTTCGGCTATATGCGAGAGTTCCTGCAGGAGGAAGCAGGCGCGCGCGAGGTGCTGTGGTATCCGGAGTCGTCGTACTGGTGCGCTTTTGACGTCGATATGCCGCTCTTTCTCCCACTGTACGCCGAGCGCCGCCTCAGAGACCTGCGCCTGATCGCCGCCGACGAGAAAGCCGGGCGCACGGGGCGCGGCGAACACGCGGGTGAAAGGATCCAGGGCCAGATGCTGTTCTCCAGTGGCTGGGAATGGAGCTACTGGCTCAACGACGTCATCGGGGCGAGGGCCGCCTGGCAGCCTTATGCGGACGAACCCGACCACGTCGAAGCTTTTCGCAAAGCGCTCTGGTGTGTGGTGCGCCCCTTCGGCTCCAGGGCCGCGGAGCTTCGCGAGCTGCTGATCAAGGCCGTCAACCTCCAGGAAGAACTGCTTATATACGGCAGGGTGAAGGGCAAGGACCCGGTCTCTATAAACAAGCGCAACGGCATGGCCTACCTGGAGGGTTGGGCCGCGCTGGACGATACAGGCGACCTCCTGGGCATGCTGCTGGGGAAGTCCATCCGCGGCAAGCCCGACAGGCTGCAACCGGTATGGCTGTACAACCTCTTTGACGAGACGCCATTATACGCCGAGGTAGAGCCCCTGCTGGAAGAGATGGAAAGGGCTTTCGGCGCCCTTGCTTCGGAATTTGGTGCCCTGCGCAGCGGCGTTCCCACCACCGCGCTTCCCTTTCTCGACGAGATATGCGACGCGTCAGAGATGACCGCGTTGCGCGCCAGGCAGATGAGCGGGTTATACGACTACATATTCCATACCTGCAAGGGCACCGACTGGCGGAGGGCCCGCCTTGAAAATGCTAGGCAGGCACTCGACACGGGCCTTGCAATCGCCAGGCGCAGGGAGCGGTCGTACCGGGTGGAGCGGGAGCGCATCGCGGGATGGGGCGTCAATCCCACCTGCTACACCTACGGCTACCTTTGGACGGCGGGGAACCTGTGGTACTGGTGGCGCGATGAGGGCAAGGCCGTGGACGGCCCGCTCCGCCCCGGATACATGAATATCATCAACACCGTGGGCATGGCCCTGGGCGAAAGCCCCCTCAACGACATAGCGATCCTCATAAGGAGGCTTTGCGACCTTTTCGCGCCGGGCATGTTCGAGCTTCTGGGCGCGCCGGAAAAGGAGCCCACGATCCCACCATACGATATGCGCAGCAGGCCCTAGCACGCTGTGATCTCTTTGTCTCATGGCATCATCGTCAAGGGGGTGTGGCCTCGGTAATAGAAAGCCGGCCAAACACGAGTGTCCTGAGCGCCGCCGATAGCTCTTACACATAGGGAGGACGCTTCGCGATAATGCTCTTATCTGGAACGCAGCAGCATTGTTGCTTGGCTCTCGCGTTCTTTCTTGCTCGCTTGTACTATGCTTTCTCCAAAGATCGAACATTGATCCAGGGCTATGGAGGCTTTCGGGCTTGAAGGCACAGGAAAAGGCGCCACGGATTAGGACATTGACCGATCGTTTAAAATCTTGACGCCATGGGCGATATCCGCCTCGACAAGGGCCCGGCTATCGTTGGCATAACCCCCAAGCCCAAGGCGATAGGGGTCTCGGCTCAAGGGAAATGGCGCTTTCTCCCTATGCTGTTATGCGTATGGCGAGTTCGCCATCGGAGGAAAGGCTCCATTCCCGCCGTGTTTCTTCATGTCCCGTGCCTATTTCAAAAAGCCCCTGGATGATGCCGACAATCCAGAGGTGTACGCACGGATTCTGAATGGTGGCCTCCAGCTGGCGGTCACCCACCTCCAGGTGTGTCAGCATGCCAAGCCCACGTACGGCCAGGTTTTCGCCTGGCGAAGAGGAAAAAACCCTCCAGTCCTCACGGCTCAGGTTTTCCCTGGCATACTCACGCTGCGCATCGATAACCGTTTCGGGAATAGTCTCTCCCAACTCGCTCTCAAGGTCTCCAAAAGCGGCGTCAAGGGATGCCGGCCCGAAAAAAGCCATCCTGCGCCCGGTAGGGAGATGGGTGATGATGCCGTTGTCCAGATCCCAGCGACACTGGGCCAACCCCAACGGGACGCCGCAGGAAGAACACCGAGCCAAGTCCAGATTGCCGGGTTTCTGGGTGTACTCCCTTTTCTTGAGCCTTTCCTCCAGCTCAACGGGATGTTGGCCAACGATGAGCTCCAATCGCATGGTGGTAGCGTCGAGGCTTTCTCTTCTTACAGTACATGCCCTTCCCGTAATCGCCTCCATGCCGCCCAGGTTATCCCCACAGAAGCGGTAAACGGAATAAGGGTTTGATATCCTGAGGACCAGCTTATCATCGGACGTTGCGCGCGATCGCAACCTTCTGATGCGCATCTCCAGAACTTCGACATTGCCATAACCATAGACAAGCGCGATTTCGGCCATCCTTCTAGTGATAAGCCCGGGAGCGAACAAGGCCAGCAGTTTTCTGGCGTTTTTTGGGATTAGATTCTCCAAATATTCCTTTGTGGATCTACGTTGGCTCTCAACCACTATGCGCTCAATGGATACTCCGATAGCATTCTCTATTTTTTGAAAAATCCGGTCGATATTATCCGACTCAAAAAAGATCATGCGGTGACTCAGGTCCTTCGCCTCGGTTATGGTGCCATTTCTATGCCATGTCATATCCCGACTGAATATCAGAGGCACACCACACGCTTCGCACACTCTCGTCCTGCCCATGCCTCCCTCCTTTCTTGGCGGTCAGCCGCCATGCAACGCGCGTGAAAGGCGCATATCCGCTGCTCGAGGGCCCTCTGAACCTGGCCAAGAGGCCTGCTCCGGGTTCGTATTCTATGACTTGCCTTTTTCTGCAAGCGCTTCCAGCATAAGGGCCGGTCCGTTTGATGATATCGGCAGTTTTATATCTACTCCACAGAGTCGCCCGGTAACTGGCGCTGCTCCATGCTTTCATCCGCGTCCTCGGTCGATCTTTCGATTATCTTTTTCACGACCTCGAGCATTTCCTTGAAGGCGCGCTCCAACACCTCGAATTCCCCTCCTTCATGGACAGCCACCCTGACGTCAAGATCGCCCCCCATGACCCGTTCCGCGGCGCCCGCTAACTCCTCTATGGGATGGGTGATGTTCCTCTTCACCAGCCAGCTCAAACCGATATACGCGATGACCGCGATAAGAAGGATTGAAAAGATGATGATCAGGGCAAGCGACACGCTGGCCGTGCGCCTCTCCCCGTCGAAGAAATCCCTGATCTCCCGCATCTCCTGGTGAAAAGGCCGGGTCGCGATGGTGCCGTACCTGGCGTTAGTACTGAACGACGTGTCCCCTAGGAGAGCAAGATATTCTCCCTCGAGTGAGAGTTCCGGTATGCCCTCAGCGAAAAAAACGTATGGCGAACCCTCCTCGAAAGCATCCAGTATGCTTGGGGGCACCTCCCAGTTGTAGATAAGCCCTTTCTGGCTTGAGGCGATCACCACAGGGCGGGTCAAAACTCCCGCCAGAGGTCCTTCTGGAAAGAGGACGACCAGGATCATGTCCACGCCGATAAAGCCCTGGTCAATGAACTTCTGCAGTTCATCACTCACGAGCACTTGGATGTCGGTCGTTCTCTCATCGAGTATCGCCTGCAGGTAGGCGATCAAATCCTCGGTTTGGTATCCTCCGACGAGCTCGAAAACCTTCTCGTTCATGAACCTGAACAATACCTCATAGGCTGAGCTGAAATCCTCCGCCTGCACCCTGGTCAACTCGCCCACGCTCTTTTCAAGCAGGCGGTTTTGAGAGCCGCTCACCAGCAAGTAGGTCATTATCCCTGAGGCCACGTGGACAAGGATAAGAAGCAAAACTATGCGCCAAAGGATCCTGGAGCCTTTCTTGCGCATTCCCGCAACGCCTATGCCTCTTGCTCGCTTGTTATCCATTCTTCGCCTCCTACAGAGCCATCCATTGAATGGACCGGTGAAAGGTTTATGCCGTCAACTCTCGACTGAGCGCACCTGGTCCTCTCTATGGAACGCCGTAATCGATCCGGCTCATGTCAACCGGACCCGCCCGGATCTTTTGCGCAACGGAACAGGCGACCTATAAATATTTTCCTCATATACAATGGCAGAAGCAACAAGACGGGCGCGAAGGCCGAAGAGGCCTCGCCTCCAGCGGCATGCACCCATATTCACTCTCAGGGTTTCACAGGTACGGCTGGAATTGCCGAGAGCACGTATGGACGTATCCGTCAAGAACGGCTTACATTCTTCGGCAGTAACTGCGTCAACCTTCTTTCCCGGCTAACAATGCCTCGGGGCCGGTGGGTTTTCATCCACCCTTCTTAGAGCAAGCAGACGCTCTCCTCACATACTCACGGTAAAGGCCCTTCGCAGTCTGCCTGGTATGGAAGACGCTGTGGGATCAAGAGAAGGAGGAGGCAAGAAAAAGCACCTTCCACCCCTTCCCTGATTTTCGTTTCCTAAAATGCAAACGCGCTGCGCGTTGCGAGAGTGACAGACGGCGCTCACTCCAGTGGGGAAAGGATCTCCAACATCGGCTCATTGATAGTGCAATTAGCATAGACCATGGATACGAGGAATTCCGCCATTCCGGTAACAGCCTCCCGGAAAGATGGCTTTGGCGCGAACCATTCGCCCGCCAACCAGTTTATAACCTTGTCCCAGGTCGGGGTATGGTGTATCTGGCACACATCCCATTCCGGGGTCTCCGTGGTCGCCTTCCAGGTCCAGAACACCCAGCTCACTCCCGTCTCCTCGAAAAGCGCCACCTGGTCCTCCACCATCTTGTAGTCCGTCGTACCGCCGAATTCCGTAACCACGACCGGGGCGTCCATAGCCTTCAAACTATCGATCAGGCTACGCTGATCCTGAATAGACATAAAATAGAAATGGGGCGCCCAGGCCTGGTTTTCATCCAGGCTGCACTTGAACATCGAGAAATCCTTGGATGCATTATCGCCCTCCAGGAGGATAAGATGGTGAGGGTCTATCTCGCGTATGGCGGCTATGGCCCTGCGGTAGAAGTCGATCAGCACATCGTGTTTCCAGAAAGTGTTAAGCTCGTTCAGCAGCTCATAACCCGCTACTATCTCCCGATCCTTATACCGAGCGGCGATCTTCTTCCATAAGTCGATAGTCTTTTCCTGTCCTGATGGGGAATCCCAGAGAAGAGGCTCGAAGAGCTGGTAATCGGGAACCCAGAAAGGCGCTTGCGCAGCCGGCGCGGCGTGCAGGTCAAGGATGGCGTAAACGCCATACTTCTCGCACCAGCCCAACAAGGCGTCAAGCAGGCCCCATCCCTCTGTCGTATATATGGATTTATCCCAAAACCAGCCCGACCTTGCCCCGAGGCATAAGTGGTTTATCGGGACACGGACCACATTGAATCCGCAATCTCTGATGGCCTTGATGTCCTCCTCCTGGATGAATCTTTTATAGAGGTCCGTTCTGAACTGGATCGCCTTACTCCTGCCCACAAGCTCAACGAGGCGGGTCATCATGGGAGTCTCACCGGCCATAGTAAGGTAGCTGGTGCCCCATTCGAACGCCTCCCAGAGCAGCCATCCCCCCAGGTTGACTCCCTTGAGCGCAACGGTTTTCCCTTTTCCGTCGACGATTTTTGTGCCCTCTCTATGAAGCATAGGGTTTCGCTCAAGCTGGTTAACGTTCTGCGAAACGCTTACCCCAGACCATTCCGAAGCTTGAGAAGCGACCCGAGCATTTCCGAGCAGTGAGGCGGAAGATAGCGACAGGACGATGGCGCAAGCGATAAACGAATCCAGCCATTTCTTTTTTTGATGCATCCTGGATCGAACCCCCTTTTGCGCGGCAATCCCTGTCCTCATGCGTCGGATCATCTCAACCTCCACCGCTTTCTCGAATTCCTCAAACGAGTTGTTCCTCGATGACCATATTAGAGCAAGCCGACCCGCAACGCAGGCTTCGCTTTCCTTATTCAGGCAGCCGCCTTGTCTCGAAAACGGAAAGGGCGTCAGGGTCTCCAATCCCCTCCCATCGACGTTCGCTCTGCTTGCTGGCTCTCTACATGGCAAACCGCCATGTTGCTCAAGCGACTTTCAGGGAGCCCTGCTTTCACGGTGCTTGCTCGCCGCGCCTTTTCCCCACGCATGTAATCCGCATAGACCTCCCGGGCATGCCGGTTCTCGCTTCCGCAACCCTGGAAAAGAATTATATATACCAAATCAATGTAGAATAAAGAAGCCGCGTCCGGCACACTGTCCACAGAAACGACATTGGGAGGCCCGCCCTTGCAGGCATTGCGGTACGTCATCCGCACCCCAACCGTCCTGGGCTGCAACTCTAACGAGTCTTTAGAGATCACCGCGTCCCCATGCATAGGCTACAGCATTTCTTGATTTCTACCGCTTGCAGATCATGCATGCGCGCAAGGCAGGTTATCATGCGGCCTGTCCTTCCGATATGATAAAAGTCCTGCGTGATCTGTCAACGTGGTGGCGCGTATAGGCGCGAAACCAGGGGCCACCCGGAAAACGGCCGCCTTGTGCAGCATCGCCATTCCCGGCGCCCCGCAGCCATTTACGGCATATTTTGGTTTTGCGCCGCGCGACATTAACGGCGGGAACCTCGAGTTGAAAGTATGCCATGCAGAAGGGCATCTGTCATCGTCTCGCTTGCCTTGGCGAGGTCAAAGGAGCCGTTGGCCAGGCACCAGTCGTAGATGATGCCACGATAGCAGTGGATGGTGAGTTGTACGAGATCCTCCAGGCTTATGTCCGGCCTGAGTTGACCCCGTTCCTGGCCCTCGCGGTAGAGTTCCTCCAGTACGGAATATACGGTCCTTTTCTCGTTGCCGAGGTAGGAGGCTTTCTTGTTCGGCCCGATCTGGGTGTGATAGGTGACTTTGAGCCGCTTCAAGCCCAAGCCCGCGAGCATGCCCATGACCGAGGAGTTGAACCGCTTGAGCTTCTCTTCATAATCCTGGACAGCGTATACCTCCTCGGCCAGCTCCAGATAGAAATCGTCGACCTTCTTGAACTCCTCCATGAGGATCTGGTCCTTCGACTTGAAATGATG
This sequence comes from Candidatus Solincola jinzensis, assembly GCA_015711875.1. The sequence goes on from JACVJG010000006.1 coordinate 10,168, forward strand.
GTAGAAAGCCCCTGTGGACACCCCAGCCTTCCTGCAGATATCGTTGATGGAGACCTTCTCGTAACCCCTCTTGTCGAAAAGCTCGATGGCGGTTTCGAATATCCTCTGGCGGGTCATCAATGCCTGCTCCTTCCTGGGAGTCATCCTGCGCTTCGCCATAACCGCGCTCCTTTCTGTCCATCCTGCAGAGATACCTGGTTCTCCTTTTCACGATCAATTACTTCTATGATCTTGCCGTATGGCCCTTGACTTCCGCGATACGGCATCATAATATTAACATAATGTGTTCGGCGAATGAAATATGTTTATTTTCGGCAAAGAACTCGCCTTAACGGCTGGGCGCGCACGCGTATTACGGGGAGATATACACGGCAGGCGGACCGAAGCATTTAGTAGTCCTCCCACGAGGATGGGGCCTGGGTGAAGAGTCGGCAACACGACCTCAGCACAACATGAGAAAAAGCATGCTCCCGCCTTTCATGGCGGCGGATAAGCACATGAACCGCGGTTTCCACGGTAAGAAGGGCGGGCATACGGGCGGAAAAAGTGTAAGGCAAATCCACGCCAGGCCCGGGAGCGGATAGGGTTCGTTATGGCACACGCTTGAGGGGGTGGTGTATGGGGCATGATTGCGATCTCGTCTGAAGGCACGTATCCCCTGGCCAAGCGGGGATGAAAGGAGGGCCAATGTATTTTGAGATCGACAAGCTGGTAAGAGAGAACAAGGAGCACTCCATGTTCAAGGAGGAGCTGCACCGTTTCGCCAAGGAGGTGCTCCGGCCGGCGGCGGAAAAGCTGGATAAGATGGACCCCAAAGACGTGGCCCAGCGCGACTCCCTCTACTTCGAGACCCTGAGCAAGATGAAGAAGAACGGCTACCACCGCATACTGGTCCCCGAAGAGTACGGGGGAGAGATGGTAGGGCCCCTTGAGTACAACACCTTCTGCGAGGAGCTGGCCTGGGGCAGCATGGGACTGACCACGGCCATCGGGGTCAGCTCCTTCCCGCCCGTCACCGCGGCGATGATCGGGGCGCCGGAATTGATCGATGAAATAGTGCGTCCGTGGATGGAGGACGAGGGGCATGAGTACCATGGCTGCTGGTGCGTGATGGATCCGGATCGCGGATCCGACTACATCATGGCCATGGACGATCCACATCCAGAGGAATACGGGACAGAGGGGTTCCTGAAGGCGGAGAGGGACGGCGACGGTTGGGTCATCAACGGAGTCAAGTCCTACTGGACCTCCTCCGGCCCCTGCGCCAACTGGGCCCTGATCCATCCCATCCTGCCCCCCCACTCCAGCCCCCTGGACATCGGGGCGGGCATAGTGCCCCTGACCCTGCCCGGGGTCACCATATCCCCGCCCATCGATAAGCTGGGGATGAGGGACGACCCGCAGGGGGAGATCATCTTCGACCACGTGCATATCCCCGATCGCTACATGCTCGCCCAGGCCCCGGAATTCGGCCGCAGCTTGATCAAGATGATGGTCAGCAACACAAGCTGCTATATGGGCGGCATGTTCCTTGGCGTGGCGCGGGCTGCCTTCGAGGAGACCCTCAAGTACTGCAAGGAGCGCGTGCAGGGCAAGAAGCCCATCATTGACCACCAGCTCACCCGCATTAGGCTGTACAAGATGTTCGAGGGAATCGAGACCGCCCGCGCTTACCTGCGCGCGGCCACCAAGAACGTCTTCGAGGAGGTCTTCATCAACCACACCTACTACCAATCGACGGCGCACGCCTTCACCGCCCAGGTCTACTGCAAGAACACCGCTTTCAACATCGTCCACGACGCGCTGCAGCTTTTCGGGGGGGCTGGAATCCTCAAGGAAATGCCCATAGAGAAGTGGTTCCGCGACGCCAGGGTGGGTTTGATCATGGACGGGACAAGCGAGATTCTCAGCCTGGAGACCGTGGGAGACATGCTGGAGGAAGATCTCTACACCACGGATTGAGCCGCCTTCGCCCAAACGTAAAGGAACTGGGCGGAGGGACGCGTTGCACATAAGGAAGGGGCAAGTAATCGGAGCGTAGGAACGGAGGCATTTTTGGATCCATTTCAGGAGGTGGATATGATGGCGGAGAAATTGTATTTCTTTGGATCGCGAGACTGGTTCGAGGCAGTGAGGCAGAAGATGGGGGAGAGCGAGGACTTCATGGCGGGCATCGCCGACTGGCAGGGCAAGATGCGCTGCATCAACGACTGCGAGGACGAGCAGGCCCTGAAGGACTTCGCAAGCGAGGAGGGAGTTGAGGCCATCCTCTCCATGCTGGGGATGCTCAGCGCGGAGGAACGCGCCAAGTATAGGGGCACGGGGCTGGAGACAGTCGCCAAGAAGATAGGCTATGAGCTGGAAGACGATCCCTCAAGCGTGGACCTCGCGGCCGCGGCGAAGGCGATAGCGGGGATGACCATTGAAGACTTCAAGGGCTTCGTCATCTACTCCAGCTTCTGGCCCGACCAAGGGACCATGAAGGAGTTCGGCCCCATCACTCCTGACGACTACCTGGACGCCCCCTTTACCATGGCCGGAAAGTACACCTACTGGAAGCAGTTGTGCTCGGGCGAGCAGTCTTCCATACAACTCCTCATGGGCGGGAAGATGAAGCTGGAAGGCGACCTCAAGTATCTGATGAAACACACTGCGGCCACCAACGCCCTGGTGGAGGTGTACAAGTCCGTACCCCTCCGGTAGCTTCTCGCGGTAGCGCATACCGACGGAAAACGCCTGGGCGTCCGGCGGCGCAAGGCGGCGGCAGCGGGCGGAGGGCACGGGTTCCTGCCGCAGACGGGCGCGCCGGGGAACGCCGGGCGAAAAGAAGGGATGAAACAATAAAAAGAAGGTGGTGAAAATGCCGAGCATCTGGATGAACGAATGGCCTCCCTATGCCCCCCCAAACCTGGAGAGCAAAGAATGCTCCCTCATCGCTGCCAAGCTGATGATGAACGCGGCCCAGACCGCCCCAGTGACCGGCGGGGTGGACAACGTGGAGGGGGAGATCGTATACGGCCAGCGGGAGTTGGATGACATCGCGAGGAAGATGGAGGAACTGGCTTATTCGCTCGGCAACGAGAAGAAGATAGACCAGTGGAAATACGAGGCAGTGATGGTGCGGGAGTCGGACGCGGTCCTCTTCATCGGGAACTACCGCGCCAAGGAGACTCCCTTCGACCTCAACTGCGGCATGTGCGGCGGCAAGATGGACTGCGGATACGTGTATGAGAGACGCCGGGTGGCCGCCGGGCAGATCGACATCACTGACCGCAGCCTGTGCCAGACGGCCATCGACGGGCCCCTGTGCGGGGTGCGCGTGGGGGATCTGGGCTACTCGGTAGGGTCGGCCTTATGGATGGCCAGAACCCTGATGGTGGACTGCCGGCCCTTTATAACCGTGGGCATCGCGGGGCAGAAGCTGGGTTACTGCCCCCACTCGGTCATCGTGGTGGGACTGCCCATCGCCACCGCGGCCAAGAACCCCTACGTGGACATCCATTTCGACTACCACGTCATCAACATGGAGAAGATGATCGACGCGGTGCGCAAGACCTACATCATCCCCCGCCAGGCCGGGCCCGATTACCGGCTGAGGCGCCTGCACCGGGAAGAAGGCGAGACGACGGAAGAGGAGGACTGAGATGTATTACGGGCATGAGGAAACCGCCAGACTCTCCCAACAGGCGCTGGTCGACGTGGCCATGCACGTCGTGCACGCGGTGCAGAAGGCCCCCCAGATTACCGGGCTCCTGCAGGTGAAGACCGCCGTGGTCACCGGAGACGAACTGCTCCCCATCATCGAGATGCTGGAGGAGATAGGGGAGGACGAGATGGTGCTGTGGATGGACGGCATGTCCTACCGCACCGCCTACGAGGAAGGTAACCCACCGGTCCTTCTGCTCCTCGGCGCCGACCTCACCAAGTCCAGGTCCAACTGGGACTGCGGCGCCTGCGGATTCTCCTCCTGCGGCGAGTTCAACCACTACAGCAAGATCAACTACGGCATTGGACTCTCGTGCTTCGGCCCATCCTGCATGCTCAACGCCGTTGATTTCGGCATCGCATGCGACTTCGCGTGCGCGGCGGCGCAGAAGTACGACATCGAGAACCGTATCCACGTCTCCGTCGGCCTTTGCGCCCTCTACCTGGGGTACCTGGACGACGTGAGCATCATCCTCGGGCTCTCGCTCGGACCGGTCAAGGAGTTCTGGTATTACAACCGGCCTATCTGGACCAGGAAGTATGACCGGGAGTTCAACCGGACCTTCTTTCTGGAAACGTTGCGCACCCAGTACCCTACCATGTTCATGTCCTTTCCCGGAAACGCCCACCCTTACATCAAGGACTACAACAAGTGGTGGGACAAGGACGCCCAGGATTTCGTCAAGGTCTACCCCGACCCGGAGATCAACGCAGTCAAGGATGGGCTGTCGGCCAAGGTCATGTCCATGGTCCCGGAGAAGCGGGCCCGGGTGGAGGAGTTCAAGGCGCGCGCGAAGGAGGAGGGGAGAGCCTGAGGCCATGGGAGACGACGTGTATATCCTCGGGGTGGGCATGATCCGCTTTGGCAGGTACCCTGAGAAGGGAGTCAAGCAGCTTGTGGCGGAGGCGATGCTGGCGTTGAGCGATGACGTCAAGGTGGACACGAAGAGCATCGAGGCGGCGTGGTTCTCCAACTCCGCCTGGGGGGTCAACGACGGGCAGCATTGCATCCGCGGACAAGTGGCCCTGGCTCCCTTGGGCATTCAGGGCATTCCCATCACTAACGTGGAGAACGCCTGCGCCGGCGCATCCACGGCTTTGCACAGCGCGTATACGGCAGTCAAGGCCGGGCTTTACGATCTGGCGCTGGCGGTGGGCGCGGAGAAGATGTACTATCCCGAGGACCGCATGAAGATGTTCCAGCAGTTCATGTCGGGCATGGACGTGGAACAAGCCCAGGCCATGATCGCGGCCTTCCAGGCGGACGCGGAGAGAAAAGCGGCCGAAGCCAGAATGGAGGACAGGGAGAAGAAGGGAAAGGGTCACTCCGCCTTCATGGATATCTACGCCATGGGTGCCCGCACCCATATGGAGCGCCATGGCACTACCCAGCGGCAGCTGGCGGTCATCGCCGCCAAGAACCACCGCCACGGCGCCATGAATCCACTGGCTCAGTACCAGATGGAGATGACCGTGGAACAAGTGCTCGAGGATTACCTGGTCGCCTACCCTCTTACGCGCTCCATGTGCGCTCCCATAGGGGACGGCGCCGCTGCGGCTCTCGTATGCTCGCGGGCGGCGTTGAAAAGGTATCCCGAAGCCCGCCCGGTGAGGATACTCGCCTCTGTATTGGACTCGGGCTCCCTGCCCGATAGCGGGATGGAAGGCATCGGCGCGCGCGCCTCCCGCCGGGCCTACGAGGCCGCCGGGTTGGGCCCGCAGGACATCGATCTGGCCGAGGTACACGATGCCACTTCCTTCGGCGAGCTGTGGCAGTACGAGGAACTCGGCTTCTGCCCCGTAGGTGAGGGTGGCCCGTTCGCGGAATCCGGAGCCACCGCCCTGGGAGGCAAGCTCCCGGTCAACCCCTCCGGGGGGCTGGAATGCCGCGGCCATCCCGTGGGAGCCTCGGGCATCGCCCAGATCTACGAGCTGGTCAATCAACTGCGTGGCGCGGCCGGCCCGAGGCAGGTAGAGGGGGCCCGTATCGCCCTGGCCGAGAACGGCGGCGGCTTCCTGGGCATGGGCGAGGCTGCGATGTGCGTACATATCCTGGAAAAGATGTGAGTTCAAGGAGATTCAAGAGGAGGGGATGGCGGCAATGGACGACGAACGTCCCTACTGGAACATGGAGATGGAGCCCAAGCTCAACACCCCGGAGATGAGGGAGATCCAGCTCGCGAAGCTGAAGAAGTTCCTGCGGCGGCTCTACGAGAACGCGCCCTTCTACAAGAAAAAGTTCGACGAGTGGGGCGTGGCGCCGGAGAAGATCGCGAGCCTGGAGGACTTCGCGAAGGCCATCCCCCTCTTCGACAAGGAGGGACTGCGGGCCATGGTCCTCGAGCACGGGGGGGACATCCTGGCCGTGCTCGACCAGATCATGCCGGTGCGGGTGGACGACCTCAACATCATGGCCACCACCACCGGCACCACCGGCATCCCCACCCCCTACCCCATGACCAGGCACGACATGGAGGACGTGTGGGGAGAGGCCATGGTGCGGGGGATGTGGCGCGCGGGGATACGCTCGCAGGACCGCGTGCTCTTCTGCTTCGCCCTCTCCATGGTCATCGCCGGGGTGCCCACCATGATGGGCCCCCACCGCCTCGGCTGCATGGTCATCCCGGTGGGCGCGGAGGCGGGCACCGACCGCATCCTGCTCATGCAGACCCTCTTCCGGGGCACCGTCTACTCCGGCACCCCCTCACTGGCGGACTACCTCATCGAGAAGTGCAAGAAGCAGGGCCGGGACCCCAAGGACCTGGGCCTGCGCAAGCTCATGTGCGGAGGGGAGCCGGGGGCCGGCATCCCCGAGGTGCGCGAGCGCCTGGAGTCCGCCTTCGGGGCGCGCATCTTCGACGCCGGGGCGGGCTACGGGATGTCCTGCGACCACGAGGAGTACCAGGGCATGCACTGGACCGCCGACGACCTGGCCCTCTACGAGCTGGTGGACCCGGAGAGCAAGGAGCCCGTCCCCCTGGAGGACGGCGCCGAGGGCGAGGCCGTCTTCACCGCCATGGAGGGGGACGGCATGGCCTGGCTGAGGACCAGCCTGGGCGACATCCACCAGGTCTTCACCTCTCCCTGCCCCTGCGGTAGGACCGGCTTCCGCTACAAGGTGGTGGGGCGCACCGACGACATGCTCAAGGTCAAGGGGGCCATCGTCTACCCCACCATGGTGGAGGGGGTGGTGGGGGGTTTCGTGCCCAGGGTGACCGGCCAGTTCCGCATCGTGCTCACCGAGAAGCCCCCGCGCGTGGTCCCTCCCCTGAAGATAAAGATCGAGCGCGGCGCGGACTTCCCGCAAGACAAGCTCCCCGATCTGGAGAAGGAGATGAAGGAGGCCTTCCACGTCAAGGCCAAGTTCACCCCGGAGATCGTATGGGTCGAGGCGGGAGAGCTGGAGCGCTCCACCTACAAGGGGCAGGTCTTCGAGAAGCTCTACGAGCAGCAGTAGGAGTTGGAGGAGAACATGGGGGGTTGCCATGAAAAAGATTGAAGGAAAAAGGGCCGTTATCACCGGGGCTGCCTCGGGGTTAGGGAGGTCACTGGCCCTGGAGCTCGCCCGCATGAAGTGCCGCATAGGCGTGTTGGACATAGACGCCGAGGGGGCCAGGGAGACCTTGCGCATGGTCGAAAGCGCGGGAGGCGAAGGCGAAACCTACGAGCTTGACGTGAGGATACCGGAGGGCTGGGAGGCCATGGCGGCTCACTTCTTCGATACCTGGGGCGGGGTGGACCTGCTGGTCAACAACGCCGGCGTGGCGGCGGTGGGCATTGTGGGCGACATACCCCTGGAGGACTGGGAGTGGATCTTCAGCATTAATTTCTGGGGGATGCTTTACGGATGCCATACCTTCATCCCGCGCATGAAGGCCCAGGGGTGCGGTCACATCGTGAACGTCGCTTCCGCAGGGGGGCTGCTCTCAAGCTCAGAGATGGCCCCGTACAACACCACCAAGGCGGCGGTCATCTCTCTCTCCGAGACGTTGAGGGTGGAAACGGCTCCCTACAACATCGGCATAACAGTGGCCTGCCCGATGTTCTTCAACACCAACCTTCTGCATACCATGCGATATACCGATGAATGGTCTTACGAGTTCGGCGTATGTACCTTCGAGAACGCCAAAATGACCTCGGACGAGGTGGCAAGGCGGATAATACGGGCGGTGGAGAGGGATAAGCTGTATGCGGTCCCCCAGTTTTCCGGAAAGCTCAACTGGCTCAACAAGAGGCTGTTCCCGGGCGCGTACTACGAGCTTTTCAGGTCTCTCAACCGCATGGGCAGGTTACGGCCTTTCCTGCTGAGAATGGCGCAGAAGGGGATGCTGCAATGACGCCGCGCATTCCGCTTGGAAGCCGTTGAAGGGGGTTGCCCGCCGGGATGCGATGGCAAGCGGGCATTCCCTCCCGGTTTGTGGCAGACATCCAGATCACACAGTGTTATGCAAGTGAGCGTAAGACTCTGGGAAGAAGAACTCGATGCCGTCGTCTATCAAAGTCCCTGCGTTGTCCTCCATACTATAGCAACCAGGGAGTTCGAAGGGATGACCAGGGTAGGCCAAGCGCAAGCTTCCTCTTTCTTCTTGCCATGGGCACAGCTTGTCCATCCCTGCCTCCTCTTATCCACAAAGAAAAAGACACGGTTCACGGATAAGGAGCTCCTGGCTTAATGCGGGCGCCGCCGCTCATACGGAAGCGATCTCGTAATCTCCCACGCGCTCATTCTCGCACATCTCCTCGAGCATCCTCATGGTCGATCCCGGGATGCCCGGGGTATTTGCATACGCGTAATCCCTGCCGAGCCCGGCGTACTTGCCCGAACCCCAGGCGTGGTAGGGGAGGAAGCACAGCTTGCGGGGCGAAATCTCCCGGGCAAGTGAAACGATATCGGAGAGCGTCGCCTCGTCGTCGTTGAAACCAGGTATCAAGGGCACGCGCAGCCATACCGGGACCCTGCCGCTTATCATTTCCAGGTTTTCCAGGATGAGGCGGTTGTCGGCGCCCACCACTTCTCTGTGTTTCGCGGGATCGGTGTGCTTGAGGTCATAGAGGACCAGGTCGAGGTGGGGAAGCGCCTCCTCCCATACCTCCCGCGCGGCGTGCCCCGAGGTGTCCAGGACGGTGTGTAAGCCCCTCCTCTTCGCCTCCCGCAGCAGCGCCAAGGCGAAGCCCGGCTGCATGAGCGGCTCCCCGCCCGAAAGGGTAATACCCCCGCCGCTGCTCTCGTAGAAAGGCAGATCCTGTTCGGCCGTCTCCAGCACCTCCGCCACCGTTTTCCTCTCTCCTACCGTGCTCAAAGCCCCACTGGGGCAGACGAAGGCGCATCTCATGCAGCGTTCGCAGAGGGCGCGGTCCAGCAGGCGGGTGCGCAGCGGCGAGCCGTCCTCACTCCTCCCCGAGCCCTCGACCGTCTTTATCGCGCCCGCCCCGCATACCTCCTGACAGCGCCCGCAGTGCCTGCACAGGGTGTCGAACCTGGTTATCAGCTCCGGGTAGGGGTTGATCGACTCGGGATTGGAGCACCAGGGGCAGCGCATGGGGCAGCCCTTCAGGAACACGGTGGTCCTGATGCCGGGGCCATCATGGATGCTGAACTTCTGGATGTTGAAGATGAGGCCTTCCCGGAGCAGGTCGGGGCCGGCACGCCCAAGACTAAAGCTGCTCGCCTTGTTCCTCGCTCTCCTTAACCATGTCACGAGCATTCCCTCAACCGCGCCTTTCTTATTCCTTAACCACGAGAGAAACCGTTGTTCCATCGATACCCCAGCGCTACTTTTCAGGAACTCGACCCTTGCATGCCGGCCCACCAGGCAGATAGCCCGGTTTCAACCCTGGTTTGCCTTTTCGGTGACCACCTACAAAAGACAGCTGCTTCCTTTACGCCATCCTGGCGCTCCTCGAACGTAACCAGTTATTTTTGCTCCCTCCCATAAACAAACCGCTTCGTTTCGA
>JACVJG010000007.1 GCA_015711875.1 Candidatus Solincola jinzensis
CCTTGAGCAGGGTGGCGGGGTGACGCAGCTCGTGAGCGGCGACATCCAGGAAATCGCGCAGCTGCTCGGCTCGCGCCTCCAGCTCGCGCTCGTAGATCTTCTTGTCGGTGATGTCCATGAGGGAGATGACGCTGCGCTCGATATCGGGGAGCATGTTCACGCTGATGAGGGCGTCGATGGCCCTGCCGCTCTTGTGCCTGGCCTTGATCTCGAACTGGGCCGGTCCCCTTATTTCGCCCTTGAGCAGGAGACGGGAATAGCGTTTGACCCTCTCCACCTCCTCGGGCATGAGGAGGTCCATGTAGCGCATCCTGCCCACCACCTCGTCGCGGGAATAGCCGAAGACGCTCTCCATCTCGCGGTTGGCGTCGATGATAAAGGCCTTCCTGTCCACCAGGAACATGGCCGTGCCGGTGGCCTCGAAGGTGGCGCGGTACCACTCCTCGCTCTCCCGCAGCGCCTGCTCCATGCGTTTTCTCTCCGTGATGTCGCGCACCATGGCCAGGACGCGCTCCTCTCCCGCAACGGTCCCGCGTTTGAGGTTGACCTCTACCCAGAAAAGGCTCCCGTCCTTGCGCCTGGCGTGCCACTCGAAGAGCTGCGGCTCCCCCTCCGCCGCCATGCGCACCAGCTCCACCGCGCGATCCTGGACGAAGGGCGGGGTGCCGGAGCTGATGTCCTCCACCCGCAGGGACCGCGCCTCCTCCGCCGTGTAACCGTACATCTCCGTCATCCTGCGGTTGACGTCCAGGATGGCTCCCGTCTTCAGGTCGTGGACGAAGATGGCGTCGTTGGCGGCGTCGAAGATCTCGCGGTAGGTGGCCTCCGAGCGCTTCAACTCATCCTCGACCCGTTTGAGGTCCGTGATATCACGGGCAACTCCTATTAAACCCAGGGGGCTTCCCCTCTCATCTTTGAAGACCGTGGTGCTCATCATAGTGGGGAACACGGTGCCGTCCCTGCGCTTGTGCCAGACTTCACCGCTTAACGCTCCTCGTTTCAAAGCCTCGCGGTTAAACGGCGCCACCTCATCGCGCATCTGCTCCGGGGTATGGAATATCTCCAGGTTTTTCCCTACGAGTTCCTTCTGGACCTCGTCTCTCCCGTACCCGTGCATCTCCGCCCAGGCGCCGTTGGCGTAGATGATCCTGCCCTCCAGGTCGGCGATGGCGATGCCGTCCACGGACTGCTCCACCGCTTGCAGAAGGCGCTCCCTCTCCGCCTCGGCCCGCTTCTGCTCGGTCACGTCCAGGGCCAGGTTTGTGACCGCTATAACCTCTCCCGCGGGATTGAGTATTCCAGCCGAAGTGACGTCTACGAGCATCTCCGACCCGTCCTTGCGGACAAAGCGCAACTCGTCGCGCACCGGGCTCTCGCCCGCCAAAAGCCTCTCGATGTTCCCCGCCACTTTCTCGAAATCCCCGGGGTGGAGGATTCCGAGCTCCAGCACGTTGCGGCCCAGGAGCTCCTCCGCCCCGTAGCCCACCTTTTCGCACGCGGTGCGGTTGACGTTGGTAAGCGTCAGGTCGCGGTCAAAGATATATATCGCCTCCCCGGCGTGGTCGAAGAGGAGGCGGTAGCGTTCCTCCGAGTCCCTGAGCCTTCCCACCAGGCGGGCGCGGGCCATGGCCTGGCTGATATGCCCGAGCACGGAAAAGACGGCGCGCCGCGACGGCTCGGGCACCTCCTCGAGGGTGTGCGAGGCAAGGTTGAGGCACCCCACTACCCTTCCCTCGTGCGCTATGGGCAGGAAAACGACCGCCTTCAGGCCCTCCTCGACGCGCTCGGGGGGAAGGGAAAGGTCCGTCTCTTCATATCTCGCGAAAACCGCCTCGCCCTTGTTCACGAGGCGCGCCTGCGGCGTATGCGGCCCGTAGGAACGGACCAGCTCCACGAACCTCTCCGAGAGCCCGGCGTGAGAGGCGAGGCGCAGCTCGCCGCTGCATTCATCCAGAAGATATATGCCGCCGCTGTCCATGCCCGAGGCCTCCATGGCGGCGCGCAGGGAGACCTCGCATATCTCGTCTATATCGTCTGTGGCGCCCAGCTTCATGCCCAGCTCCCCCTGGAAGAGCAGGAGGCGTTCAGTCTCCCTGCGTTCGGTGATGTCGCGGGAGTTGATCACCATTCCCCGCACCACGGGATGCTCCAGGAGGTTATACGATTCCGCCTCGTGAACGCGCCAGGAGCCGTCGGCGTGGCGTACGCGCAGCTCCACGGTTCCGGTGACCCCGGGACGCGAGCAGGCGAACTCCAGCGCCGCCCTCGCGCCCTCCACGTCGTCGGGATGCAGGAGCGAGAACAAGGTCCTGCCCGCGAGGTCCGCCGGCCGGTAGCCCAGGATCCTCTCCACCGAAGGGCCGGCGAAGAGGATGGTTCCATCGCAGTCGAGGACGGAGACAAGGTCGAGGGCGTTCTCGATGAGCAGGCGGTAGTAGTCCTCGCCTCTCCTCAGTTCCTCCTCGGCCCCCGCCCGCTCCGTCACGTCCATGCCCAGGCTCAGGGCGAGCAGCGGTCTTCCTTCGTCGTCCCTTAGCACCGCCGTCTTCCAGGACACCAAGCTGATGTGGCCTTCCCTGGTGCGCAAGGGATAGATTATCTCGTCCGGCTCGCCGCCTGAGGCAAAGCTCTCATATAGCGCGGAAACGCGTTGCTCGTAGCTCTGGGGCACGAAGAAATCCAGCACATTCCGGCCCGAAATCCCCTCCGAGCTGTAACCAGTGACGCGCTCCAGAGCGGGGTTAATAAAAGCGATCCTGCCCTCTCCGTCGACCCCGATGAAGAAGATGTCCGGGTGGTGGAAAATGGCTTGGAAGAGTTTTCCTTCGTCCAGGTCCACGCCGCGCCTCCAACCTGATCAATCCAGCCTTATTCATATCCATACTGGCGACAGAACACCATCCCATGCCGTTGAAACATTGTTCTTTCATTCTAGCATCTGTCCAGGGCCTGGAAACCACATCGCGGCCGCGCTCCCTGAAATACGGATTTAAACGGACAGGTCGTGGCACAGGTCCAGGGTGGGCGAGCCATGCCTCTCTCGAGGCCCATGGCCTGTGGTCATATGTTCGTAAGCCTGGGCAACCCCGCGGCTTTCAATCGATCGCTTTTTTACCCACAAAAGGGGCCATCACCTTACATACCGAATAGCATTACGGGTCGCAGGTCATTCCAGGCTCCGCGGGCAGAGTTGGGGTTGTGGGGAATTAATGTCCCGGCCGAACGGCTATCACCTCGTGTCACAATCGAGATTACGGGTCGCAGCTTGTTCCCCGGCTCCGCGAGCAAGAAAGCGACCGCATGGGGATCATGTCCTGGACGGAAAACTGGTTGCGCGATCCTTCACGGCGCTTCACTCCTTAACCTCCGAGGGCGCCGCTTCTCCTTTTGCGGTGCTCTCGACGCCGGCGTCTCCATCACCGCAAGGCTCTGTCTGCGTGGAAGGGATCTCATGTTCTGGAGGAGCCTGCTGCCCGGAAAGGTTTTCCGGCCCGGTGGGATTTTGCCGTTGGGAGGGAATCGGCTGCCCGGAGGGAGTTTTCTGCCCTGAGAGGTTCCCTTGCCCGGGATCCGCACCCCCTTCCCCGAGCGAGGTTTCCGTTGGAGATACCGATCCCTCTTGCGAGGGTTTAGGGGGCCTGCCTGCCTCTTCGGCGGACGACGTTTCGCCGCTCTTCCCGTCAATCCCTGGTTGCGCGGCGGGAGCGGGTGAAGGCTTCGGGGGCAGGATATCCGCAGGGGTTATAAAGCCCTCAAGGAGCAACGGCTGATTCTCCGCCGCTAGAAACACTACGTCATATCTCATTCTGGGAGCACCGCGCAGGTCGAAGCGCACCTCCAGCCTGCCTTCCCCGTTCCACGCCACAGCCCCTTCGAGCAGCATGCCGGGAGCTACCGCATATGCCCTGGTTATACCAGCCCCCGACCCGTTGCCGGCAACCAGCTTGAGCAACCCGGGGCTTCCGGCATCCGTCAACTTTGCCCAAGCCTCCGTGCCTGGCCCCGAACCCCCTTGCGAAGACATCGGGCTCGCGCCGCCATCCGCTCCTGATGAGGTCGGATTGAAACTACAATTGCCCCATCGCACCACCCTGAAGCCCCCGTAAAGCACGGCCTTTCCGCCATCGCTGAAATCCAGGCGCAGATCGTACGCGCCTTCGGCCGCGCCCCGCAGGTCAAAAACGGCGTAGATCGCGGAGGAGCAGAGGACCCATGTCTTCACCGCCGGCAGCGACAGGCCTCCTTTGGCCAGGCTGGCGGCAGCTTCCTCCCTGAAACCCTTTCCGTAGATGAAAACAGGCCAGCGACAGGCTCCGGCGAGGCCCCAGTCAGGACAGAGCCCGCATATCTTCGCCACGGGAACCGGCTCCCAGGTGCCCGCGCCCATCCCGCACCTTGATGTCTCCCTGTCGCTGAAGCCAGCTTTTGCCGGCGGCAGAGACACCAGCGACATGGCTACGGCCAATAAGAGCATCAACATCAGGTGCTTCTTCAACCCACGCATCCTTCCCTCGCGCTTTCCTTCATCTGAGTCCCGCCTACCTACACGACTCGCCCGTCTTGTCCTGGCCGCTACACTTACTCGCAGCAATCCCCATCGGCGCTCGTTGGCCGGGTGCTTTTCGTGTTCCCGCGTCTAGGCCAGGCAAATATTCCCTGCGGCAACCCCCCACGCAGCTCGCCCTACTGGCCGCTGCACTGGTTCAATGTATAGACCAGGCACACGCTCAACCCCACTCCCATAAAGCGGTCGTCCGCCTCCGCCGCGAATCTCACGCCCATCCTCATGACCGGGCATCTGCTCTCACCCATCCAGGATTGCGGGGGCGGGAGGTCGTCGAGGGGATCGTCGCTCAGATCACGGAAGGTTATCCTCCCGTCCCTGTCCCTGTCCTCCACCGTCCAGTCGCCTGGCCTGAATCCCCCCGGAGTCGGGAGCGAGCCGTTAACCTTTCCCGTGAGCAGGTCTATGCTCCAATCGCTATTGCCGTATTCCAGCCTGGTTATCGTCATCATCCTGGCCATCTCGCCGGCCGTCACCGCCGCCGAAGCCCCTCCCGGGCCGGCCAGAAAGTATTCCATGCCTATCTCGAGATGGTCGGCGCAGAGGAGCCCGCGGTTGCGCAGGCTGACGAAAGACTCCTCGAATGGATATTCCTCGCCGGGTCTCATGTTCGGGGCGGTCCAGGTGCGGTTTACCCCATCCCTCCACGCCTCGTCCTGGTCCCTTATCTTGAGGTCGAAAAAGCCCGTGCCGACGCACGCCCTGGATTCTGCCTGCCATGCAAGAAGCCAAGCCACCAAGGCAGCGACCAGAGCCACGATCACGATGGCACGGATCAGGATCTTCCCCATGCCCTTATCCTCTCGTCGGCAGACTCATGGCGTCCACATCCAAGCCGCACTTGCCCTCCCCTCCATCCAGGAGGTATCAAGAGCGATACCGTTACCATCCACTGACAACATCCACGCCGCACAATGCCATTCTCCACCCTTGAGGGGGCGAGTAGGCGCGTCCCCGGCGGGGGACGAGCTGTGTTCCTCCTCCTCCACCGCGCACCACGCCAGGACCTTTAAGGGGGTGGGGTGGGCCGCCCCCCGAGAGGGACGGCCCCTCTCAGCTTATTGCTCCTTTGTCTGGTTGAGGGTGACTTCGATGTCGACCAACAGCCTGTCTCCCTGGATCTCGTTGCCAGCGCCTTCGACGCACTTAAGCGATAGCTCGATGTGCAACGGGCCCAGGTTGTCCTTCAGTGGCTTGGGAAGGTTATCCACGTCCTGGTGAGCCAGGTCGTAGAAGGTCCTGATCCCGTCGCCGTCAACATCCTTTATCACCCAGTCTCCAGGCTGGTAGCCCGGCGGGTAAGGCGGACTCCCTCCCATGGTGCCCGCGGCGAGGTCCAGCCACCAGCCGGTATCCCTGTACTCGAGCCTGGTGATCTGCAGGCATCTGGCGAAATCGTCGGCCGAATTGGAGGGGCTGCCCGATTCCGCCGTTCCCTGCTCGATGTCGTACGAGCATGTGAGCTCCACGTGGTCGGCTTCCACGTTCCCAAAGTTGCTGAAAAAGAGGGACTGTGCGTAATCCTTCTCCCAGCCGGGATAGATGTTGTCGGCCCACCACGTCACGTGCACGCCGTCTGCCCAGAGTTCATCCTGGTCCTTGACCTTGAGGTCCATGACGCCGTCCTCGAACATGTTGCCGTGGCTGGTCTCGGCGTCGAAGAACGAGGCGTGCACTCCCAGCCCGAGCAGGCCGGCCACCAGCACGGTCGCCAGGAGCAGGCAAGCGATCCTGGCCTTCATATACGTACGCTCCTTCTACCCTCTGCCGGCCTCCTTAATGCAGCGAGAACACGATGTCGAAGGTGCAGATATCGCTCATGATGTTGTTGCCGGCGTTGGGATCGACCTTCCAGGCGATGGTAAGTTTCTTGCTCTCTCCGGCCGGGAGAGCGCCGAGGTCAAAGTCCTGGCAGAAGAGATCTTTAAGGGTTCCGGATTTGACCAAGACGTCATCATAACAGATGTCCAGAATTATCGCCTGGGACAGCTCGCCGGTGGTGGCATCGTCCGGGATCTCCGGCTCGTAGACGCCGTTCTCGTCATCAACAAGATTCGTGATGTGCAGGTCGGCGGTGCCGTCCAGGGACCCGGCGTTGGTGAGCTTGATATCCACTTCCCCTGCGTCGCCGGGCTTTACGTTCTTGACCTCGAAGTAGGTGGCCACGTTGGGGTCGTCCTCGCCGTCCACCTTCAGGTCCAGGGAGCCGGCCTGGAAGTAGTTCTTGCTGCTGGTCTCGGTGTCCGAGAAGGTGGCGTAAACGCCCAGCCCCACCAGGGCCGCCACCAGGGCCAGGGCCATGGAGGCCATGAGCACCTTTTTCATGTCTTCCAACCTCCTTCATTCACGTTCCGTTCCCAAACGTCGGCCCCCAGTCGTTACGTGTGAGGGCCTTCACCAAAGTGGCCCCTCCGGCGCCTGTCTTCATCACCTGCAGCAGAATCCGCACCACCTCCTTTCCACGCGGTTTGGCGCCCTCGGCTGCCACCCATGGCTTTTGTGCAGGTCGAGGAAATGCGATGGCGGCCTTTCCTCAACCCGCGAAGGCACGCCTCCCCTGCCGGACCCCTGGAAACCGGGGCTATCCGCGTGGAAGGATCAGCGGCATCGACCCTTCCCTTTGAACCCATTCCCCGCCTATAATGAAAACAGGGTGCACAAAGGCCTGGCAGAGGCTCGGCGTGTACCACCGGGGGCAGTGGCAGCTGCCCCCACCTTATTTATGGCGCCTTTTCCTCACACGAACGCATCAATTTGCGGCTTTCACCACCGCGCTCGTTCGGATGTAGAAAAACCGGCGCCTCTCTTCTCCCAGCATCCCTCCTTAATATGGCTGTTCTCAATCCTGTAATCACATGGCATAAAGTTAAAAACCCGACCTCACGATCGGGCCGGTTTCACCACTTGCTCCTCGCACCACAAAGTGACCAGTCCTACGCAGTGCGATTCATCGCATCCCTATCGCTACATTATGATGCCCTATATATCAGCGTAAATTATTGTATACATATTTTTCACACTTTGAAAAGTCTTTTTTCTGTGTTTTTGCTCCTTCGTTTTCCTCCCGGGAACCATGGGCTGAGCGCGCATGTTTCCGGTATTCTCAGTTACGTTTCCGCGCTATCCTCCCCCTCCTAATCGGCTCTCCGCTTTTCTTTTCTCCTCGCGCAATTCCACGATGCCCTTCCAGAGATCCCTGCCGAAGATCAGGAATAGCAGGGTCGCGGGCACGCACATGAAAAGAAAAAAAGCGAACCTTGTCCGCATGAACCTCACGAAAAACCCGATATAAGGCAAATGGAGGATAACCTTGTCCACCTTGTCATCGGTGATAGAGACAAGGCTGGGGTCGGGGTCCTCGTTGGCATCCCCCTTGGTCTGGAACCACCTCTTGCCGTCCTCGTCCTCGATGGCAATCACCCTGTGGGTGACCTTCGTGCCATCGGGGGTGTTGAAACCTATGACATCGCCGACGCCTATCTCTTCCACTGGAACGGATCTGCATAGGATCATGCCCCCCACCTTCAGTGATGGCTCCATGGAGCCCGACAGGACAGGGTGCGCCTGCATCCCAAATCTGGGAGCGATCATGAGAAAAGCGGCGAAGAGGAAGACCAGGGCAAGGGCAAAGGTCAACACCCACTCGAGGAAGCGGAGAAGCGGCTTGAGGCGTTTAGGCAACAGGCCGGTGCGGTCGCTTCGCGTGCCATCCTTTCTTCCCTTTTTCTGCCAGCGGGACGGTTTATTCGCGGTGCCCTTCTGCCCGGTCTCACGGTAAACGTCCGGCGGGTCGGGAGCCCCCGCCCCTTTTTTTACCCCGTCGACTCCAGCCTCCGTTCCTTCCGCCCCGGAGGGCCCGTTCTCCATTTCCGTCGAACGCTCTCCGTTGCCATCCTTCGCGACCGACAAGCGCCCTGCCTCCGTAAAGACCTTGCTCTCGTCTCTCTCCGGGTGAGCACCTTCAACAACAGCTTTGGCCTTCGCTTCGGGGGCGTTAAGTACCCCAGCCCGACCTGCCTCGAGCTCATCCATTCCTTGATCATCCGGATCCAGCCGCGTTCCCGCACTATTTCCGGCCATCTCCAAAACCCTCCTCGCCCCGTGGATACAGGGGTCGGTTTCCAGAAGCAACTCCGCCACCATGCTCCCGATAGCGGTATGGGAATACCGCGGGAAGGCCAAGACCCATCTCTCACGGTTCAGCGCGTCCGCTTCAAGCCTCTCTCGCAGCGCATACTTTATCAGGCCTTCAGCCGGGGCAACGAGAGCGTAGTAGAACTCTCTCTCCTCCGAAGTGTAGTCAAGGGGCGGATTGGAGAGCGCCCGCACCACCCCCCGCGAAAGCCTCTTTCCCCGCTCCGCGAAATAAGCCTTCAGCTCTTCAACGTAAAGATTGCAGGCTTCTCTCATTATGTTCGTGGTCCCGTGAAATAGATATAGCCCTCATGCTGATTATACCAGGATACTCAAAATATGAACCCCAGGATACTCAAAACGTGAACCCTTGAAGAGGCTCGGCTCGGGAAGAATAGAATCTAGCGTGGAGTCCTTCTTGAGGGAATAATGGATATGACCGTCATGCGGTGACATGGCCTTCGGGAGGTAGTGATGGCTGATGCTTTTCCGGCCTTCAGGAAAAAAGCGCGGGAGATACTGGAGGGCTCCTCAGGCCTCGAGGACATGGAGGACTACCGGGAGCTGCTGTGCGGGGACTGCCCCTTCTACCATCACGGCGAGGAGGAGAACGAGGAGTGCGGCAGCTTCCTCTTATTGAAGGCGTTGCTGGAAAGAGACGCCTTCGACCTCGAGAAGGCGCTGCGGGAGCTGGAGAAGGGACGCTGAAGGGCTGTTGCTCCGCCGCATGAAGCTGAGGTGTCGGGCATAGGACCCGAGGGCGGCGATGTTGAAAAGCCTTCGACCTCGAAAGGGCGCTGCGAGAGCTCGGGAAGGGATGCTGAAGGGCTGCCGCTCCTTTGTGCATCCCTGTGGCGTCGGGCATGGAGCTCGAAAGGCGATCGCGTTGGACGGATGTTTACCGTGTCCTTCTCACGCGGGGCTTGCACACAACGCTGTTGCTCCAGCAGACACCGGCAAGGTTCTCACAGTTTGAAAGCCGGGGCAGCCATGGCCACAATAGGGGGTGCTGATAGAATATGGGGTTATTAAGCGCGCTGAAGAAAGCGGGGCGATCGCATCGCGGCTTGAGGGCGGAGATATCAGGATAGGAGCAACCGCTTGTCCCTATTTATGCGCGGCTTTAATCTATCTGCGGCTTAAAGGCGATGACATCAAGAGGACGAGCGACAGCGGCCGCAACACCGCGGAACGGGGCCGGCATGGGCAAGGACGTTTCATGGAAGGGTTGGAGGCACCTCCTTCCTTCGAGGCCTAAAGCTGAGATGCAGGAGATAAGAAAAAGAGGAGGGCAGCTGGATCAATCCAGGATTCGAAAGCCGTAAGGCAAGACGCAACCGGAACCTTCGCGGGATGCGCACCTTTCACGGCCCTAAAGCAGGGAGATCAGTATGGCAGGCAATGTAGGGGAAGTGGTCTCGGGCAAGGATTTCCTGAGGCTCGCGGACGGGTGTTTCCTAAAGCGCCTGGAGGAGCCGTGCGTTTACGACGCGCCTCATGATGAGCTGTACGAGCTCTCGGAGGAAGCGCTTGATTTTCTGGCCCTTTGCGACGGCACTCGCACGGTGGAGGAGCTCCGCCCCCAGGAGGATTTCCTCGACTACTGCCTAGAGGAGGGGGTGCTGGAGGCGACGCGGGAGCCTCGCCCCAGGGAAATGCCGGTGGGGGTGAACGAGGTACCCTCGCTGCGCTATCTGATGGTGGAGGTCACCGACCGCTGCAACCTGCGCTGCCGCCACTGCTATCTCGGGGACGCCGGCACCACGGACCTCGATTACGCCATCCTCGCAGCGGCGCTCGACGGCTTCGACGACATGGGGGGCCTCAGGCTGATGATCACCGGCGGCGAGCCCCTGCTGTACCCGGGATTCGCCACCCTCAACGAGGCCCTAGCGCACCGGACATTCCGGCCCGTGCTCATCACCAATGGCACCCTGCTGCGCCGTGAAGACATCCCGAGCCTGAATTTCATGGAGATACAGTTCTCGGTGGACGGCCTCGAGGAAGGGCATGACTTCCTGCGCGGCGCAGGTTCCTTCTCCAGGGTCATGGATTCGCTGCGCGCTGCGCTGGATACGGGTATCGACGTCTCGGTGGCCACGGTAATCCACGCGCGCAACCTGCGAGAGCTGGAGGGGCTCGGCACCCTGCTCTCGGATATGGGGGTATCGGCCTGGAACCTGGAATACCCGGTGGTCGCCGGGCGCATGGGCGAGAACCCCGAGCTCATGCTGGCGCCCGAGGAAGCCGCCCCATATTTCGAGCTGGAGTGGGGCTGGGGGGCCCACGAGGGCGCGCCTGGCTACGCGTGCGGGGCGCACCTGGCCGCCGTGGAGCCGGGGGGGCGCCTTGTGAAATGCGGCTACTACCGGGAGATAAGCGGCGGGCACCTGGAAAAGGGCCTGCGGAGGGCGTGGCGCGAGCTGCCCAAAATGAGGCTGGAGGGGGAATGCGCCTCCTGCGAGCTGCTGGCGGATTGCGGGGGGGGCTGCCGCTTCCGGGCGGAGTCAACGGCGGGTCCGGGCGGCCCCGACCTCCTGATGTGCGTTCGCATGGGCCGCCGCAGCTTATAGGTATCGTGGGCGGAGCAACCTCAAGGTGTGAGCAGGCGCCCTCGGCAAAGGAGTAAACCGCGAGAGTCATCACCGCCCGTGGCATGATGCCACCATCCCGCAAAGGCCGCATGCGGTCTTGCCGCACCGAAGGTATTCCTGGCATCGATTTCCATCGAGTGTTCAGGGGGCGCGTCTTCGGCAGGCATACACCGGAGCTTTTTCGCAGGCGTTGAAACGGCGGGCGCTCTCAGCGGTTTCCGCGCTCCGCGGCAGGAAATGACTCCGGCTCTGGCCTCCCCGCGGGACCATGCACGGCGAGGTTGACGGTTGTGGTTTAAGGCTTGCGGGGCGGGTGTATAATCTTATTAGGAACCACTACCAAGGAGGTGGTGAGATGAGGATCACGAAGATCCCCAGACGGAAGGGCGGCACTTGCAAGTGCAATAAGAGCTGCGGTTAGCACGCCCTAACCGGGAGGGGGGCCGAACGGCTCCCCTCTTTTCATGCCGTAAATATACGCATGGAACCCTCTGCCCCACTATATCGCCCGCTCATTCCATATAAAAACCCTTGCGATGTTCATATATTGCATGTTATAAATAACCCGAGTCGCAAAAGAGGGGTTGCCGGGGGAAACTCTTCCCGCCGCACTTCGTCGTCTGAAGGGGGTAACGATGACGAGATCATTCCGTTTTCGTGTGATACTGCTGCTCGCCGTGGCCATCGTGCTCGCGGTCATGTCGGTTGCGCCGGCGGTGGGCGCCGGTGCAGCGGCGACCGGGACGGACAGCGGGGAAACCAGCGTTCCCTCCGGCCTTGCATCCTCACACGAGGTGATCAGGGTCGACGAACAATGGACCATGGAAGACGGGGTGAAGCTGCCGGTATCGGTGTTTTATCCCGCCGGCGGGGACGCGGATGGCACGCCGCAGGAGGACTATCCCGCCATCGTCTTCGTGCACCCCTGGGACTGCGACAAGCTCATCTTCGAGAAGATGGCCGAGGAATACGCGGGTGACGGCTACGTGTGCGTCACCTTCACCATGAGGGGATGGTATGGAGCGGGCGGCCAGATAGGCTGCATGGACCCGGAGAAGGAGATCAGGGACGTCAGGAACATAATCACCCTGTTGTCGGAAGACGAGCGCTTCCCGGTGCTCTGGGACGACAAAGGCCCGGTGGTGGGTATCACCGGTTATTCCATGGGGGGCTGCACCTCCTTCCTGGCGGCGCCACGCAGGGACCCCAGGCCGGGAGACCCGGGGGACCAGCGCATCCGCGCTGTGGTGCCCATGCACGGCGGAGCGGACCTGCTGTTCTCCATCCTCCCCAACGGGGCCTCCAAGGCGCTGTGGGGGGTGTTCCTGGTGGCCGGCTCCTATATCGGCAATCTCTCCGGCTTCATGATGCACATACTGGACATCATGATGAAACAGGGCATGGATCCCTGGCAGAAGCTGCAAGCCGCCATAGACGCCTTCTGGAAGGCCATGCCGCCGGTGAGCAACGTCACCGACATGCTGGTATGGATAACCGGGGCCGCCATGCAGCGGCGCATGGAGGACTTGGAGAAGGGGCGGCAGTATCTGCGCGAGCGTTCCGCCCGCTACTGGTGCGATGGGGAATACGACGGCGTGGTGGAGCACCCCATCGTGGCCCCCACCCTTATCCTGGCGGGCTGGAACGACGACATCTTCTATGCCAACGAGGGGCTGCGCATATTCTCCACCGCCGTGGACGCCCCCGCGCGCATGATCATCACCAACCACGGGCATATCGGGGGCATGGGGGACAATTTCTTCATCGACCTCCCCGAAAGCCCCGAGTACCAGTGGGTGAGCGAACAGATCAAAGCGTGGTTCGACCGCTTCCTCAAAGGCGTGGACAATGGGGCAGACAGGGAGCCGCGCCTGGTCTTTTACCGCGACCGGGACCCGCAGAGCTATGGACAGGCTGATTCCTATCCCCTGCCGGGAACGCAGGAGACTCCTTTCTACCTCAACGCCTCGAACGGCAACCTGCTCCTCACCAAGACCAAGCCCCGCAGCTCTAACGGGGATTTCGAGCTGCTGGTTAACGTCGGCCTCACCGGCTCCGTCTCCCTTCCCTATTACCAGGACGTCCCGAACATGGTGGGTGGGGAGACCATGCAGGTGCCCACGAGGATCAAGCTCTTCGGCATCCCCCTAACGGAACGCTGCTATCTCTCGCAGCCCCTGACCCGCGATCTAACCATCATGGGGGCGCCTAAGCTCGAGCTCTATTACAAGAGCTCGCAGCCCTTCACGCAGTTGATACCCTGGATCTACGAGGTAGCTCCGGACGGCACCGAGACGCTGGTGAGCCGTGGCTATTACGAGGGCTACAATCCCGACGTCTGGACCATGTGCGACACCGTGGCGCAGCCGGTGGAGATGCAGGCCTGTTACCATCGCTTCGCGAAGGGGAGCCGCATAAAGCTGGAAATATCCACCGCCGACCTCTTGATGACCTGGCCATACTTCGGGCTCACCTTTATCCAGCTCCAGCGCAATCGCGTTTCGGCATCCCGCCTCATATTGCCGGTGGTGCCGAACACTTACTGAGTCCCAAGGGGGCATAAAAGCGTGGGGGCATTGCTTCGCGTGTGTCTCTGAGCGAAACGAAGCCCCTGACGTGGCGAAGTTCTCTTTGAGAGGGACCGGGATCAGAGAACTCGAAAAGGGGTCTTTGGCTCCCCGGCATGATCACGTGATGCGAAAACGGCTGCAGCCCGGATGAGTGGAGAAGTTGCAGGCGCGTTTTTCACGGCACCGCTCATCAGGCAGGGAAACCGTCACGGTAGTAATATGTCATTATATTCCAGCTTACCCCTTTGGCCCCTCCGCTTTAGCTCCATAGAACCAAGTCGGGAATTTTTCCTTCCATAACCTCCCAGAAAGGCGACGTGCTCTCCCGCCTATCACTCCAGAGAACAGTACCTGGCGTTTTCCAGCTCAGAACCAGGAGGCCTGCGGCCCCTAAGCGTTGTACGGCCTTTTTCCCGAAGGCTCCTCGATGAGCATACGCCAGTACCTCTCAGGCATGAGGTTCCTCTGCAAGCGGGGATTGCGCCTTTCCGGCACCGCGATGACCTCGAAGTAATCGCGCCACAGCTTCTGCGCGCGGCGCTCGCAGTTCGATAGATCGGGCTCGAAGCCGGGCGCGGCGACGAAGGCGAGTTCGGCGCCGCTGCACAGGGCGGCCCGACCCCGCCCGAGGTCGTGGATCATCCAGTCCTGGTCGCCCATGCGTCGCAGGAAATGCGGCGCCACCAGCCGCAACACGTCATGCTTCGCCTCCATGGGCGCGTAATACAGGCCGCTCCTCAAGCGGCGGAACCTCAGGAATCCGCGCATACGGTGTGCCTCGCGCGCAGTTCGCCTTCCCATGTCGCGCACCTCACGCACGCTGTCGTGATGCAGGTGGGCATCGACCCCGCGCCCGTGGACAAAACCGAGCCGCAGGTAATGGAAGATGTGAGCCTCGCGACCCTTTTCCTCCGAGAGGAAGGCGTACAGGCAGCGCCTGAGCGCGCCGGCGGAGATGTGACCGCATATTCGCGCGCACATCTCCTCGACGCTGGCGGGGTCCGTTTCCACCGCGACCTCCTCCGCGAAGAGGCTTGTCTGCGCCGCGGAGCCCCGCGGCAGGAAATAATCCGGTTCCTCACCCTCATCGAGGCAGCGCGCCACGGCGCACAGAAAACCCTCGAACTCCCCGTCATAAACAAGCACTGTTCCCAGGCCGGATCACCTCCTCCTGGAAACCATCACGCCGGTTGCCGCGCTCATCACATCGCCTAACTCATGTCCACGTTTCGAAAACCCCGTGCCATCCAGGGCTTTTCGCCAGCTTGCCGCGTTCGGCATAATATCTTCAATGTATGACCACCCCGCTATGGCCCGCCCCGGCACGACCGACTCCTCTGGACCGCCATGTCACGATGTCACGGCATGATATCCATACCCATGCCGGCCATCCTTACGCGACAGGCGGCCAGTAGGCGGCCAAGCCTGGCGTTATGCTCGCAAGCCATGAACTCAGGGCAGTGCCACGTTTCAATCGTTCTTTCACCTGCATGAGGAGCTCCAATCACTCATACAGCAGGCCAAAACAGGGGGCGCAGCCACGTTTCAACAGGGTGGCAGGTAACCCAGGCATCATATTGCGTGCCTCGCTTCATCCGAGAGTCGGAAGTTCGGTCGAAAAAAGCGAAGCGCGATGTATTTGCCATATATTAGCAACATGATACGGAGGTATTACCGTCATGAACCAGCTTCCTTTCGACCCATGGTGAGCCCGTAACGGTCTCCCCTAACGGGGAAATCCTCCCATTCTTTTCACATGGCCACCTCGTGAAGGCCCGACCGTGCACGAGGCGAGGCCTGACCCTATCGGCTGCTCCTGCCTCACCAGGCACGAGGCGAGGCCTGACCCCATTGCCTCACAGCTCCCCGGTCGCGCTGGTCAGGGCATCGCTGGCGCCCACGCTGAAAGCCTCCGGCGCGAAAAGGGGCATCTGACCCCTCCCACTCAAGCTTTCCGCCTCCCGGTAATGGGTGGAGATCCTTCGTCTTATCTCCTCATCGCTCGCCCGGGAGTCAGCGTAATATCTGCCCCGGCAGGTGATGAAATAGCGCGCCCTTTTCATCACCACTCCGATCTTGCGCAGGTCCTCGAAATCCAGGGAATGCACGCGCCGCGCGGATATGATACGGCGCGCCGACCTCACCCCCAGGCCGGGTACGCGCAACAAGGTCCCGTAGTCCGCGCGGTTGACCTCCACGGGAAAGAACTCGGGATGCCGCATAGCCCATGCCGACTTGGGGTCCAGCTCCTCGTCGAGAAAGGGATGCTCCTCATCCACGATCTCCTCGCATGAAAAGCGGTAGTGGCGCAGTAGCCAGTCCGCCTGGTAGACACGGTGCTCCCTCAACAGAGGAGGCCGCTCCAGGAGCGGGAGGCGGGGGTCGTCGGAAACGGGTACGAACGCGGAGTAATAGACCCGCCTGAGCTTGAAATCGCCGTACAGCCTCTCGGCCAGCTTGAGGATGTGCAGGTCGCTTTCCGGCGTCGCTCCCACGATCAGTTGGGTGCTCTGGCCTGCCGGCACGAAGGCCGGGGCTTTGCGCTGTCGTCTTCTTTCCTCGCGGCTCTCCTCGATAAGCGCCGCCAGCTCGCCCATGGGCCCGAGGATATCCTCCCTCCTTTTATCCGGAGCCAGAAGCCGGAGGCTTTCCTCCGTAGGCAACTCGATGTTCACGCTCATGCGGTCGGCGTAAAGGCCGGCGCGACGCAGCAGCTCCGGGCTTGCACCCGGTATGGCCTTGAGGTGGATATAGCCGTTGAAGCCCTTTTCCTTTCTCAAGAGCTCGGCGGTACGGAGCAGCATCTCCATGGTATGGTCCGGGCTTTTCCACACCGCGGAGCTGAGAAAGAGGCCTTCGATGTAGTTGCGCCGGTAGAAGTCCATGGTTAGGTCAGCCAGCTCCCGCGGCGTGAAGGAGGCGCGCGGCCGGGAAGCGGAGGCGCGGTTGGCGCAGTAGGCGCAGTCGTAGATGCAGCGGTTTGAGAAGAGCACCTTGAGCAGGGAGATGCAGCGACCGTCGTCTGACCAGCTGTGGCATACCCCGAAGCTGGAGCAGTCACCAAGCTTTCCGCGCCGTCCCGGTCTCCTCACCCCGCTGGAGGAACAGGAGACATCGTAACGGGCAGCTCCACCCAGTATCCTGAGCTTCTCCTCCATATCCATTCTCACGCCGTCCCTTCTCCGCGAGATCGGCATCCACCACAAGTATGAAGGACGCGTATGACATCCTCTCCCCGTAGCCTTGTCGTATCGGCGGAGAAGCTATCCTTTGCAAAACGACGCCCGCAGCGGTGGACGAACGCGCACTGACAGAGAGGGCGCAGGTGCCGTGGGAGGGATCTTTCGTCAGTCGATGAC
>MU158531.1:0-4457 GCA_015711875.1 Candidatus Solincola jinzensis
GTTCGTCCGGCCGCGCTTAACGGTAGGTGGCGTTCGACTTTATGGAGAGGCTGGACAGGAGGCTTGGGGTGGCTTTTGACGCGCAAAGGGCGAGGGAGCTGGAGGAGGCGGCTCGGGAACTGGGGCCCGCCTCGCGCTGGTCGCATGTGCGCGAAACGCTGGAGGAGGTGCGCGTCGTATATACCGACCTCGACGGCACCATGATGGGACCCATGGGCAATTTTCTCCTCAATATCCGTCGTGAGTACACCCTTCGCCCCGTGCGCGCCCTGGTGGAAGCCCTGCGGCGCGGCGTGGACGTGGTCCCGGTCTCGGGGCGCAGCGGAAGGCAGCTAAGGGAGACGGCGCGGGTCCTGGGGATGAGGAACTATATCGCCGAGCTGGGGGTGGAGATCGTATACGACCTGGGAGAGCGGGTGATCATCAACGGCGGCCCTTTCGGCGATTCCTGCCCCGATCTTTACGGCGCCATCATGGAGAGCGGCGCCGTCGACTTTCTCCTCTCGCGCTACGCAAAGCGTATCGAATACCATACGCCCTGGTCGGATTTCCGCGACTGTACCCCCCTCTTCCGCGGCCTGGTGGACGTGGAGGAGGTGAACCGCTTCCTGGATGAGAGGTTCCCGGGCCTGGCGCTGGTTGATAACGGCGTGCTGCCGCGCACCAGCCCCACCCTTGAGGTGGAGGAACTGCGCGCCTACCACCTCATGCCCAAGGGGGTGACAAAGGAGAAGGCGGCTGCCCAGGATATGCGCCTGCGCGGGTTTCGTAAAACCCAGGTCGTAGCGGTGGGCGATTCCGCCGCCGACCTTCCCTTCGCGCGCGAAGTGGGGGTGTTTTTCCTGGTGCGCAACGGCCTGTACGGGAACCCCCGGTTGCTGGAGGAGATCTCCCTGTACGACAACGTCATCGTCACCGAGGGCTTTCTCAACGAGGGATGGGCGGAAGCGATAGAGCTGGCCGTGCTGGGCGAGGCAGGAGGCGATCGGGGCTGATGACCCCTCTTTTAGAACGAGAACACCAGTTCCACCTGAGGCATCTCTCTCCGTACCCGACGGAAAAACACGGATAAGGACTGCTTGGATCGCGGAATGGTTCCCCTCAGGTCCTCAGGGGGACGGATATACCCTTCCTCCGCTTTCCGCCCCGAGATCTCTCGCATACCTCAGACATGTTTCAAGCGCGACCGCTAAAGCCGCCCTTTTGCCGTGCCGAATAGACCTTTCGACTTATATCTTCAGATATCCGCCATAAAAGACGATAGAGATTTAGAACGGCGAAAACATGCGGCGAAAAGGGCGACCGCACGGGCGGTCTCGTTTCGCGCGTTATTCTGGTTGGCGCTAGCGTTGTTTGTCGGGCCCAGGAGGCAAAGTCAAGCGGCTAGGGGTGTGGCCTTGGACCTAAAGAAGAGACTGGTCTTCTTCACCCGTCTGATCAGGCTGCTTGCCTTTATCTATCTTGTGGTGCAGTACCTGGTGGTGCGCGAGCGCTATCAGGCCTCGCAGATGATCCCGGTCATCGTGGGGCTCGGCGTGTTCTACGTCATCATGGACCGCGTGATCTTCCGCGTCCCGGAGGAGAGGTTCAAACTGGCCTCTCTCGCCCTCATGCTCTTCGAGATGTTCCTAGTGTCCCTGCTGATTTATTTCACCCGCTCCCGCCCGGTGAGGGAGTTCGAGTACCTATACGTGCTGCCGGTGGCCAACGTCGCCTTATGGTTCGGGCTGCGCGACGGCATTGTATATTCCGTTGTCGCCGTCGCGGAGTTTTCCCTCACCATCGCGCTGTCGGGGAGGATCGAGTGGCCCGCTTCGATAGGGAGCATCCTGGGCACCACCGCTTTCTACATCGTTTCCGCCTACATCATGGGCTACATGGCGGAGTTCGCGGAGCGCGAGAGCGCGGAGAAGGCGCGGCGCATGGTGGAACTAACGGCGGTTTCGGGCTTTGCCACCCTTTTTGACTCCACCCTTCTGGAGAGCAAGGTTTACAACAACCTGTGTAACGCCATCTCCCGTAGCGTTAATCCCGACGTGGTCCTGGTGTTCAAGCTTGAAAAGGACGGCGAGCGACTTTCGGTGGCGGCATGCGACGGGGTGAGCGAGAGCGAGGCCGACCTGGAAATACCGGTGGGATACGGGGTGATCGGGAAAGTGCTCGAGGAGAGGGAGCCGGCTCTGCTCAGGGACACGGACATGGAGCGGGAGTTCCGCCATCTTCTGGAATCCCAGCGTATCCGCTCGGCCATCTACACCCCTATGAAGTGGCGCGATGAGGTTTACGGTGTAGCCCTGGCGGGAAACCAGGAGCGCGACAGCTTCAACGAGAACGACCTAAACCTCATATCCGCCCTGGCGGTGCAGGCCGCCCTGGCCGTGCACAACTCCCGGCTCTATTCGGACCTCGAGGACCGCATCGGGGAACTGCACGCCATCTTCGAGATCGACAAGGCCATAACCTCCGCCATCGACCTGGAAACCGTGCTCCAGCAGATCGTGCAGATGAGCATGGGGCTTATGGACGCGAGGATAAGCTCCATCATGCTCCTGGACGAGGAGAGCGAGGAGCTGGTGATCGCCGCCGCGCAGGGGCTGTCCGAGAGCTACATAAGGAAGGGGCCCATCAAAGTCGGAGAGAGCATAGCGGGCAAGGTGATCCAGGAGGGAAGGCCCATTGCGGTGGAAGACATCCGCCACGACCCCAGGCACGCCTATGCGGAACAAGCACGCATGGAGGGGCTGTGCTCGCTCCTCTCGGTTCCCCTGAGCCTTAAGGACCGCGTCATCGGGGTATTGAACATCTACACCGACGAGCCCCACGTCTTTACCCCTCATGAGATCAACCTCTTTACCAGCTTGGCGAGCCAGGCCGCCATAGCCATCGAAAACGCCCGTCTCTTTGAAAGCCTCGAGGAGATATACATCGAGGTGATCACGGCCATGGCCTCCGCCATCGACGCGCGGGACGCCTACACCCACGGCCACTCCCAGCGGGTGACGGAATACGCCGTGGCCATCGCGGAGGAGATGGGCCTGTCGCCGGCGGAGGTCGATATCATCAGGAACGCCAGCATCCTGCATGACGTGGGCAAGATCGGGATAAAGGAGGAGATACTCAAGAAGCCGGGAAGGCTGAGCGAAGATGAGAGAAGGGAGATGGAGTACCACCCCTTCATCGGGACCAAGATCCTGCACTCGGTCAGGCTGCTGGAGCCGGTCATGCCCCTGGTCTATCACCATCACGAGAGGTTCGACGGCACCGGTTACCCCGATGGCCTGCGGGGAGAGGAGATCCCCTTGGGCGCCAGGATAATCTCCGTGGCCGACGCTTTCGAGTCCATGACCTCCGACCGCCCTTATCGCAAGGCCATGCCGGTGGAGGATGCCCTGGCGGAGCTGAGGCACAACGCCGGAAGGCAATTCGATCCCCGAGTGGTAGAGGTCTTCCTCAGGCTCGCGGATGAGGGGAAAATAGAGCTTGAATGGTCGCAAAGCCGCGTCATAGCCCTCACCGACAGGTTCGGACGCGCAGGCATGTAAGGAGTCATAGAACGCAAGTTCACCGCCCCGGTCTGTTTTCCATCATGCGCACTTGTCCCCGCTGATGATAGAATCGACCCATGAGCATCTGGAAAAAGATAAGGCAGTTCTTCCTGGGGAAGAGATTCCTCTGCGACACCTGCGCTTTCGATTACCCGGCGGCGTGCTCACGACCGGAGCGACCCAACGCCACCTCATGTCCCGATTACCATAAGCGCTTCTGAAGAGGTCATACGTAAAGAGACCCGCGCAAGGAGCCGTGCCGCGAACGGTCCCCCGGCTATTCCAGGGGTTTTTCGGCATAGGCTTTGGCCTCGGTGTACCGGGAGAGGTAGCTTATCCTCTCGAAAAGGTAGGTATTGACGATCTTTCGCACCGGCACGCCTATTCTGACCGCACGCCCCGACGCGTCGCGCTCCACGGTGATGGGGCCGTCCAGGCGCGCGTCCCTGTCCTCGAGGAATCTCTTGACCACCTCGTTGACGCGCTCCATGTTGCCACGCGTCTGGGTGTATTCCGTGGCCGCCTCGATGGCGGCGTCGTCCGCGGTGCCCCTCAGCGCGATGTGGTTCCAGATCACCGGCCCGCACTGGGTGATGAGAAAACCGATGACCGCCGCCACGATCAGGATATTGAGCACGTAACTCCAGACCTGGCCGTCCTCATTTCCCAGCTTTCGCATGATCATGAACCTCCCCGTCTCAACTCTTCATTCGACGGGAGCCGGCGTGTTCCTTTAGACCTTTTTCCTCCTAAGCCTGCCGGCCAGCATCTCCCTCAGCGAGTCCAGCTCCTCCATGCGCAGGGCATGGGCGACGGCGAAAAACGTCGCCAGCCCCAAAACTATGGGCAGGAACATCTCCAGAAGGTCTTTCGCCAAGCCCGCATAGGGGAAAAGCCGCTCCACCAGGCTCA